>JAIOAS010000170.1 GCA_019873725.1 Chloroflexota bacterium
CGGGCGGAATCAAGGAGGTGACGCTTTTGTCAATGACAAAGCCGGAAAATCCCGCATTGGTGATCGCTTCGCCCGTCATCAGGATATAAACGGCCTGGACGAGGCCACGCAGCCCATAGGGCAACCATGTCCACACCGCCAGCCGGAACATCTGCCCAAAACTGCTGCTACGCCCCAGGAAAACGCTCGCCAGGTAAAGCGCGCCGCCCCACAACAGCCACGCCGCAACAGTCCCCAGCACTGTACCGCCGAATTTGAGCAAGTTAAGTCCGCCCGAAGCCGGCGCCGGGGTAGAGGGCTCGGCGACCACCCCCTCCATCATGCGGGGATCAACGCCGGTCACCATCTCCATTTTGTCGGGCGGCATCGCCTGCGGCACAGTCGATGGACGCGACGCCACCCAAAGCGGGGCTATGGTCAATAGCAGGACGAGAAGCGCAGGCAACCACCATGCTTTCTTGTGATTGTTTTTCAAATAGCCAAACGTCGCCTTTGGGCGGAAAATCACGCCCAACAACAGTGCGAAAACATTTCTTTTGGCAGGCTTTGCAGCACCCTGCAGTGCAGGCTCCTGCTGTGTGACATTCTCTGTAGTCATAGGCACCTCATAACCGGGTTAATTCGATACCAGGTATTATAACGTATCCGGCAGCCAAAAAGTTCCATTTCTCTGCATCAGCTTGGCGGTTCCTGCGCCCTAAAGTGCCCGCCGCCGACCTCGCGTGCCTGCGTGACTACAACAAAGCCTTCTTTGTCGATCTCATAAACGATGGATTTGAGATGCGCCATCTGCACATCCGTGATGGCACACAATAACACACTCCGGGTTTCTCCCGTATACATCCCGATCCCTTCCAAAGCCGTCACGCCACGTTTGAGTTCCCTCATTAATCGCGCTGAGAGTTCTGTTTTCTTCGTTGTGACGATGATCGCCAGATTGGGTGCAGGTTCCGCCTTAAACCAATGTGGCCCCTTGTGTTGCCATTCGTCACGACGCGGCGCCCCGCGCTTTTTGTAACGCCGGTAACCCTCGATGGTAATGGCAAACAGCGTCACATAAATCAACACTACCACGGCAATGACCAATTGACCAGGAAATATCTGGCCGATGGCTGCCCTGGCGATCAAGTCCCCGAGATGGGAACCGGGGCTAGGATGGATGGTTAGCTTCAGGACCCAACTGATGAGAATCACGGAAACAATCGCCGCGTAATTACGGCGGAAACGGTTACCCACCGCTTCCCAATGAGAAATGGGAAAAATCGGGTTGCGCAAAACATCCGCCAACTCGTCCCCCCAATCCGCCGCCGGCTTGAAGGGGGGGGCAAGCATAGCGGCAAAAAAGTCTGTCTCCAGCAGCCGCACGCGATGGTAGCACAATGAGTAATACGCATACCGTCGCGCTTCAATGCCGAGAAAGATAAGCACGAGTAGCAACACTAACAACAGGACAAAGTGCGGATTATCGAGTTCACTGAAGGTAAAAGTCAGAGCGGCGGCTGTGGAGACTACTGCCCAGTTTGTGGTCGTATCGAGGCGGTTTCGCCACAGATTCACCCGCGTGACTTCGGCCCGGTAGAGGTGAACCATGGCCGTAGTAAAGTTGCTTTTGTCAAGCTTGTAACCATTATAGGTCCAGACGCAGTCAGCGTCGTCCTGCTCCAGGCCATTCAATAAAGGGGCACGGATAGGGGGTATTTTATTCATCATCACACCAGATCGTTAGAATTGGTCATAGTAGCCCACACAGATGCTTCTGCAAACGTACCGACATCATCTTAAGGAGACATTGTAACCTACTTGCGCATAAGAACAAGCAGTTTTGCCCATCACGCTAAACAAGCTATAATCCCTTCGACATAACCGCTACTCGGTCGATTTTAGTAAACTGGAAGGGCACTTTTTATGAACAGTGAACTCATTATCACACTTGTCATTTTGGCTGCGGCAATCATATTGTTCCTCAGTGAACGATTCTCGGTTGACTTGGTGGCCCTGTTTGTTCTTGTGGCTCTCGGTTTGACCCGGATTTTGACACCACAAGAAGTTTTCTCCGGGTTCAGTGACACCGCCGCGATTACAATCATGGCGATTTTTGTGTTGGCGAATGGGCTTGAGGCGACCGGCATCACCGAGCGTATGGGAGAGTTACTGATGCGCACTGCCGGGGGCAGTGAAGCAAGATTGATTATGACTTTGATGTCGGCGGGGGCATTCCTGTCCCTGTTCATGAACAACATCGCCGCCGCGTCCATTCTGCTTCCGGCAGCAGCAACGATGGCAAAAAAGTCCGGCGTCAATCTATCCCATTTGCTGATGCCGTTAGCATTCGGCACGCTTTTGGGCGGCACAGCCACATTGTTTGCTACAACAAACATCGTTGTGAACGGCGTCTTAAAATCCAATGGATATCGAGGATTTAGCGTTTTCGAATTTGCCCCGGTCGGCCTGCCATTGATCGCCACCGGAGTCATTTACATGGCGATGTGGGGCCGACGGCTACTGCCAACTGAACCTCGAGGCGAGCGAGCCGATGTCATCCAACAGGCAGAATCCGATCTGTTGCATCTATATCAATTGAGCGAGCGTCTGTTTCGGGTGCGGATACCGGCGGGTTCAGCTTTGATCAATAGAAATCTGGCCGAGAGTACCCTGCGAGAAAAATACGGCCTGAACGTTGTAGGTGTCGAACTTAACGGTGGGACCTTACTCGCTCCAGAACCGGATTTCGTCATACACCAGGACGATGTCTTATTACTGGAAGGGCGGGTCGAAGAATTCCGCAAACTTGACGTTGAACCCTATCTGGAAATCCTGCCAATGCGCCAATACAGTGAACACGATCTGGAGTCGAGCTCCATCGCCATCGCCGAAGCAGTTCTAGCGCCTCGTTCGCAGTTCATCGGACGAACATTGAAGGAAGTGCATTTTCGAGAAAAATTCGGGATGATGGTTCTGGCGATCTGGAATGGAGAGCGAGTCATCCGCACGCGATTGAGCGACCTGAAACTCGCATTTGGAGATGCGCTGCTGTTACAAGGCCCGCGCAAAAAATTACCCCTGCTTCGCATGGATCCAAATCTCATCTTGTTGAGCGAGGACGACGACAGAGTGTCGGCTGTTTCCAACAAAGGATGGCTGGCGTTGACCATATTTGCGCTCACCATCTGCGTGGCCGCCCTGGGACGGTTTTCGGTGAGCGAAGTGATGTTGACAGGGGCCCTGGCCATGGTGGTGACCAAAATCGTAACAATGGAACAGGTCTACCGTGCCATTGAATGGCGAATCGTTTTTCTGGTTGCCGGCATGCTGCCCCTCGGTTTGGCAATGACAAAGACGGGTGCGACCACCATTTTTGCGACAGCTTTGACCGGTGTACTCGGGCCTCTCGGCCCTTTGGCGCTCCTGCTGGGGCTGCTCACCCTCACCGTCCTCATGTCTCAGGCAATCAAAGGTGCTGCCGTTTCAGCCGTCATAGCCCCCATTGCCATTCAAGCCGCGCAACAAATGGGGGTTGATCCACGCGCAATGGCCATGGGCGTCGCATTGGCGACGTCACTGGCCTTTGTCACCCCTCTCGGTCATCCGGTCAACATTCTGATGATGGGTCCGGGGGGATACAGTTTCAAAGACTTCTTCAAAGTAGGCTTGCCCCTGACAATCATTTCATTTATCGTCATCCTGCTTGTGTTGCCGGTCTTTTGGCCACTCACCAGCAGATGAAGTGCTACAGCAGGTTGCTGTAGCACTCAATCGCCTCCCGCACAAAAGCCTCATCGAACGGCCCGCCCGGTGACGGCGTCTCGATAATGCGCTGCGGGATGCGCAACGCGCCAAAGTCGAACCCCTCGCGCTGCTTGAAGGCAATCTTGCGGCGCAGCGTCTCGGCGCCCAGACGCTCCAAATCTTCAGCGTCCCACGCGAACCCCGCTGCCGCCAACGCGCCGAGCACTGTCTCGCGGTCATAGATGCCGCGCGCGAAAAGACACAGGACGAGGCTGGTGAGCACCTGCCGCCAGCGTTCCTCATTGAGCAGTGTTTCGCCGATAAATTCAGGCGTCAGCGTTTGCCCTTTCTTGAGCGCGTTCTGGTCGAGGCTGTAGCCGGCGTTATCCAGGTGACTGTGACGCGCGCCGACCGACCACCCCACATGACACGCCGGCCCGGTATGATAGCCGGGCATCTCGTTGCCGCCGAAAGCCAGCGCAAAACTGCGCCCACCGTAGATCGTCGCGGCGTGCTCGACACCCCGCGCCAACGCGCGATAGAAATCGGTGGGCTGCGTCGTGATACGTTGCACCGCTTCGATATAGCCGGCGGCGTCGCCAAAGGCCAGCGTCACGCCGTCGGTGTCCGCTTCGTTGATCAAGCCTCGGGCGAGCGCCTCCGTCGCCCAGGCCAGCGTCACACCTGTGCTCATCACGTCGAGGCCCTGCATTTCGATCTCATCCATCACCTGCAACATACCGGGGACGCTGTCCAACCCCAACATACTGCCCGCGGCGAAGATAGGTTCGTGGTCGTAACCGAGCATCAGCGTCTTGTAGAAATACGGATCGTTGGGATAGGGGATACGCAGCGCCGCCAGGTGGATGCAGGCCACCGGACAATGCGCGCACGCCACACGCCGTCCCAGATAGTTGGCCGCCAGACTCTCGCCGGAAATCGCCTCCGCACCCTCGAAGCGCCCGGATTGCAAGTTGCGCGTGGGCAGCGCGCCGATGGCATCCAACGGCAAAACATTGATCGGCGTGCCCAGCTCGTGATATTTCTGCATTAATGGGGAGTCGACGGCAGCCTTGTAAATCGCGTCATAGGTCTGGCGGAAGGCGCGCCGGTCGGCTACGGGCAGAGTGCGCTTCCCCTCGATGACCAGGGCCTTGAGCTGCTTGCTGCCGAACACCGCCCCCAATCCCAACCGCCCGAAGTGGCGATAAGTCTCTGTAATCACACAGGCATAACTGACCAGCCGCTCACCCGCGCGTCCGATGCGCATGATCGAGCGTGTGCCGCTGCCCCCCTCGCGCACGCGCAGGACCGAGCCGGTGGTGTAACTGCTGCGCGTCCCCCACAGGGCGCTTGCATCGCGGAAACGCACGCCGTCCTCGTCGATGACCAGATACACCGGCATCACACTCGCACCACGGATCACAACCGCGCCATACCCCGCCATGCGGATCGAGACGGCGCTGCGCCCACCGGCATGGCTCTCGCCCAGGTTGCCTGTGTGCGGCGATTTGAACATCGCCACGGTCTTGGAGGCCAACGGGTACAATCCCACCAGCGGCCCTACCGTGAAGATGATAGGATTCTCCGGCCCCAGTGGATCCGCGTTGACAGGACACTCCTCTTCTAGCAGGCGGATACCGACACCACTCCCACCTAAACTTTCATCGAAAAGCTCTGGCCGTTCGCGCACTTCAAAGGAGCGGCGAGATAGGTCGATATAGAGAATACGTTTCAAAGGATCGTGAGGCAACATTTTCTCAACTCCTTGTCTCTCAAACGAATTTCCGTGAGTTCACACCGGTGTCCTCTGAAGGGCACAGTTAACCCGAAATTTCTTCCAGTTTGATGACGTCGTAAGGACAATAATCGGCGCAGTATCCGCAGTAAACGCAGATCTGTGGCTTGTGATTCGTCTCGTCCCATAACGCCGCACCGAACGGACATGCCTCCACGCAGTTGTAGCAGCCGATGCACAGGTTCGGCTTGAAGCGCACGCCGCCGCCTTCGCGCGGGGTCAATGCCTCCGTGGGACAGACGCGGGCACACGGCGGATCCGAACAGGCGCGGCACACAATGACGGTGAAACCTTTGCGGATGCCACCCGCCGATCGCACGTGAATGCATGCGTTCTCCAGTCCGGCGTAGCCCGTCCGCCGCGTACATGCAAACATACACATCTGGCACCCTACACAACGATCCACATCGATGACGGATAAACGTTTTGCCATACGCCCTCCCTGAGTTCGACATTCGCCATAGTATACACTGAAAACCCGATAGTGGAATTGACCTGCCGGTGAATCGCGGTATAATGAGCATGTAGCATCTAGCCGGTTTTCCCCAAAACCGACGTGCAGATTAACAAGCCATATCAAGCGACGGTAGCGCCGTGCGCAGAGCCAACGGATTTTTCGGTCCTTATTTTCTTATCCTGTTTGACCGGAGGTGACTATGATTTTGGTAACGGGCGCTACAGGCCATGTGGGGAATGTATTGGTGCGCGAGCTGCTGGCGCAAGGGCAACAGGTCCGCGCGATGGTGCTCCCTAATGACAATTGCGCGTCGCTGGAAGGCTTGGAGGTCGAATACGTCGTCGGCAATGTCCTCGATCCTGCCTCGTTGGAACGGGCGATGGATGGCGTTGATGTGGTCTATCACCTGGCGGGCATCATTTCCATTCTGCCCGGCGCAGAAACATTGATGCGGCAGGTCAATGTGGAGGGGGCCCGCAACACTGCCCAGGCCGCGCTGCGCGCCGGCGTGCGGCGGATGGTGCACATCAGTTCGATCCACGCCTTCAAACGGATGCCCCACGGCATCTGCGTTGATGAGTCCATTCCCTTTGCGCCGGATAGTCCGGCAGGGACTTACGATCGCACCAAAGCCGAGGGCACACTGGCCGTCCTGGAAGCGGTGGAACAGGGCCTCGACGCCGTCATCGTCTGTCCCACCGGCATCATCGGCCCCTACGACTACCTCGACTCTGAAATGGGCAACGTCATCCGCAATTTTGCGCGCAAGAAGCTGCACTTTCTGGTCAAAGGCGCTTACGATTTTGTGGACGTGCGCGACGTCGCCAAAGGACTGATCCTGGCAGCCGAAAAAGGGCGCACGGGTGAGACCTACATTTTGTCGGGCGCGCGCATTGAAATCGTGCAGATCAAGGAGGTTGTGCAAGAATTCGCGGGCATCCACACCCCGCATATCGTCGCGCCGATGTGGCTGGCGGAACTCGTGGCGCGCGTCGCCGAGCCTTTCTACCGCTTGACGCACGCCATCCCCAAATTCACCCAGTATTCACTGCGCACCGTGCGGGACAATTGCAACTTTAGCCACACCAAAGCCGAAACTGAATTGGGCTATACCCCCCGGCCCCTACGCGAAAGCATCGCGGACGTCCTCATGTGGCGTAGAATGAGAACGACATAACAGAACTTACCCGGGGCTGGCGCGGTCAGAGACCGGCCAAAGCACACTGGGGCCGGTCTCCGACCGCGCTCCCCAACTGATAATGAAGCACACCCTTATCATTCTAGCTCCGAAATAAAGCCCTTTCCACGAGCAGGGTGCATTTCAATTCGGGGGCAAAAGCCAGATAAACGCCTGCTTTAACCGCAGAGTTCGCTGAGAGCGCGGAGAAATTTCTGACAACTCTGCGGACACTGCGTGCTCTGCGGTGCAATTTAAGAAAAGTCGCTCCCATTCTGAAATGCACCCCACGAGCCACGTGTCATTGACTTCCCTCGTAGGAAGAGTACAATGAGAGCAACGGCGCTGTCAGAGGGATAGCGCAAACTACCGCATAGGAGGTCAATATATGGTGATCAAGAAAGAAGCCGAGATGGAACCTGAAATGCTGGAAGAGCTCAAGAGAAAGCCGACAGCCAAGCCGCGCACTTATGTCGTCGCTGCCGGAGACACACTGAGCGCCATCGCCAAGAAGTTTTACGGTGATGCCGACCGCTGGAAGGAAATCCTCGCAGCCAACAAAGACGCCATCAAGGACCCCAATGCCATCCGAGTTGGACAGGAGTTAGTCATTCCTGAAGCGTAGTCTCAATTTTCTCATGAACAGGGGTTGTGACAGATAACCTGCCTCACAACTCCTGTTCATTTTTGTGAGGGTTACATTTTGACGAAATTCAAAGCCGCCATAACCTTTCTCAGTTTGTTCAGTGTACTTTTTATCACAGCCCTGTCAGGATGCCGACGCGAAGTGAACCTCGATGACATCGGAAATCCCTCTGCCCGCCCCACTGCGACACCCAAACCGGCAGCCCTGACGGCAACCGCCAAAGCCGGGCCAAGCCGCACCCCCACCATCGTTATCGATACCTCCACCCCTACCCCCACCCGCGCCGCGCCGGAAACGACGGCCATCTTCTACACCATACGCGCGGGAGACACCCTCTCCGGTATCGCCATGGCCTTCGGCACAACGGTAGAGAGTCTGATGCGCATCAACGGATTGGCCAATGCCGACCAACTGGCAGCCGGCCAGCAGTTGCGGATTTCTCTGGAAGCGCAATACGTCGGGCCAGAAACCCTCTTAATCCCCGACAATGAATTGGTGTATGGGCCGGAATACAAAGACTTCGACATTGCCCAGGCGACAGCCAGGCTGCCGGGTCTATTCAAAACCTACAGTGAAAACGTGCTGGGGGTGGACATGACCGCCGCCGAGATCGTCAAGTTGGTCGCCGAACAGTACAGCGTTGGACCGCGGGTGCTGCTGGCGCTCCTGGAACTACGCGGTGGCTGGCTGACAAATCCACAGCCCACGGCAGACCAATACACCTACCCGCTGGGCTATACCGCGCTACCGCACATGAACGGCCTGTATCGCCAACTCAGCCTGGCAGCGGATGCCCTCAACATCGGATTTTATGGCTGGTGGATGGACAGTCTGTGGCTCGTGCAAACGCGCGACGGCACGTACATTCAGTTTTCGACGCAAATCAATGGTGGCACGGCAGGGATTCAACGCGCGATGGCTCCCGCGTCCGCCGATTACGAGAGTTGGCGCGCCGATTTGAATCGCTTCGCAACCGTCTACAACAGTCTGTTCGGCAATCCGTTCGCACCCGCGATCAAACCGTTGATTCCCGACGGCTTGAAAGCCCCAGAACTGCTCCTGCCGTGGCCCCAGGACGCCACCTGGTACTACACGGGCGGGCCGCATCCGGGATACGGGACCCAGGGGCCATTCGCAGCACTGGACTTCACCACCAACGAGCGCAACATCGGCTGCGCCCCGAGCAATCAATGGGCGACCGCGGTCGCAGATGGCCTTGTCGTTCACAGCCGTGATGGCATGGTCATACAAGACCTCGATGGGGATGGTTTTATGGGCACAGGCTGGGTGATATTCTACATGCACCTGGCCTCGGATGGGCGCGTGCCGAATGGAACCATGCTCAAAGCAGGCGATAACATCGGGCATCCTTCGTGCGAAGGCGGTGTCTCCAATGCCACCCACCTGCACATCGCCAGACGCTACAACGGCGTCTGGATCGAAGCTGACGACCCGCGCTTTCCGATGAAACTTTCAGGTTGGGTACCGGCCTCCACGGGTGACGCCTATTCCGGCACACTCTCCAGGGACGGACAAACATGCACCGCCTGCGAGTGTTGGGAGCAAATCAACGCCATCTCGCACTGATTTTGACAGAATCCAAATATGGCCTAGACTATTTAACGAACGACTGTCCGACTACTTTGAACAGGAGGAGACACAATGCAATACGCGAGTTTTGGAAAAAGAGTAGTGGCTTATATCATCGACAGCTTCATTATCGGCTTGATTGTCGGCATTCCGATTGGATGTTTGATCGGCCTCACGGCAACCTTCGCCATGCAGATGTCAGAGGAAGCATACGTTATCGCCATCATTGCAGCTTCACTGATCAGCATACTCTGGGCTGTGATCGCCGGCATTCTGTACTTTGCGATCATGTGGTCACGCACCGGGCAAACATTAGGGAAAAAATGGCTCGGCATCAAAGTCGTAACCGCAGACTGGACTCCTCCTTCTTTTTGGCGCTCTGTGGGCCGCGCTATCATCGGCTATGGGGTGAGCGATCTGGTCTTCGGCCTGGGCTTCCTGTGGATGCTGTGGGATGACTATCAGCAGTGCTGGCACGATAAGCTATTCGGCACGTATGTGATCGAAGCATAACGCCACAACACAAACGCAGTTCAAGCGACGCGCAAGACTTTCGCCCCGCGAATCTTGCGCGTCTTCAGTTCGAGCAGGGCCGCATTTGCTTCTTCCAGAGCAAATTCTTGTACCTCTGGTCTGATCTGCATCTCCGCCGCCAGGGCTAGAAACTCCGCCACGTCCCTCCGGGCGACATTAGCCACGCTTTTGATCTCCTTCTCCATCCACAGGTGCTCGGGATAATCCAGGCGCAGCAGCGCCTCTTTGTCCCCGTCCTCTTTGCGAATAGCGTTGATGACCAAACGCCCGCCGGGCGCCAAATGCTTCAGCACTTCAACAATCGGTCCCCAGACCGGGGTGGTATCGATGGCGCAATCGAGCTTCTCCGGTGGTTCCTCGGCGTGATCCCCTGCCCAGACCGCACCAAGCTCCCTGGCGAACGCCCGTTCCGGCGCGCTCCTGGCAAAGACGAAGACCTTGACATTCGGATACCGGTAACGCGCCATCTTCAGCACAAGATGCGCAGACGCTCCAAATCCCACCAGGCCGAGATTCTGCCCATCCTGGATGTTCGGCAGGCGCAGCGAGCGATAGCCGATTGCCCCCGCGCACAGCAGCGGCGCAGCCTCAACGTCGCTGAAAAAGGCAGGGATGCGATAGGCGAAATCTTCCGGCACGGTCATCAACTGCGCGTACCCGCCGTTGACGTCCCGGCCTGTGGCTTTGAAGTCCGCGCACAGATTCTCGTTGCCCGCCAGGCAATACTTACACGTCCCGCACGCCGAGTAAATCCAACCCACGCCGACCCGCGCGCCGATCTCGAACGCCTCTGCGCCGGGACCGCACGCCTCGACCCGTCCCACCACCTGATGCCCCAGCACGACCGGCAACCGTGGCGGCGGCGTGCGGCCTTCGATCTCATCCAGCTCGGTGTGGCACACCCCGCAAGCCGAAACCCGCACGAGGATTTCACCGGCGGCGGGGACGGGATCGGGTAACTCGGTCAGCCTTAAGGGGGAATGATCTTCGTTGAGATTGCAAAGTTTGGACAAAAGCATAGCTTTCATACAGAACCTCCGCGCATTATCGACAATGCAATTTGAGGGGCAGCTCAACCATTATACCATAAATGGACAACAACGGGCGCATTTCAGGTCAGGGGCACAAGCCAGATAACCGCCTGCTTTAACCGCAGAGTTCGCTGAGAGCGCGGAGAAATTTTTGGCAACTCTGCGGACGTTGCGTGCTCTGCGGTGCAATTTAAGAAAAGTCACCCCCATTCTGAAATGTACCCACAACAACCTCAGGCTTGTCATCGGGATTTTGTGTGTTAGAATCACCTTTTGGAGTC
>JAIOAS010000171.1 GCA_019873725.1 Chloroflexota bacterium
AGTGCGCCCAGGCGACCGGCGGCCAATCATCCTTGGCGGCGTATGCCGCTTGGCCGGGCGCGCCTTGAGCCTGTTGGCAAGAATGCTCACGCAAAACCTTGAACCACACCCGACAGAAATCGCGATTTGTGCTATTATGTAGGCTGTAAGTACATACCCTATAACCCAAAAACGCCTAATGCCCTCATCATATAAAATGAGGCAACGGGGGAACCAAATGGGGGGCGAGTCGGTCGGTAAGACCGTAGGGCGAGCTTCTTCGGCCCAAGCCCGACAGCTAACCTCGTAGGCGTGGAAGAAGGCACCTGGTGTGGAGGTGCCCTTTTTCTTTTTAGGGCGCCTTATTGGTGAAGTTTCGTCGTGACGGAACGGCTTTCGACCAATAAGGAGGATCGGATGCGCGATACGATGCGACCGGTAGCGATACCGGCGGAGTTGCCCCCCGCGGTGACGGTTACGCTGCAAGCCGAGGGTGTGCAACCTGATGCGCTGACGTTGGCCGTGCAATCGGACTTGGGCTCCGATGGACGATTTGGCGAGCAGTGGTTGCTGATGGATTCCCACGACCTGTGGGTGATCGAGCGCCATAACGGTACCGCCAATCTGCGGCACAAGTTCCCCCTGGACAAAATCACGGATGCGAAGGTCGAACGCTGCGTCGGCAACGGTTTGATGCAGGTGACGGTCGATCAGCAGCCTCATGTTCTGCTGCACTATTCTAACGAGTTGACCGACCGCTTTGGGCGGGTGGCGCACTATCTGCATACGCGCGCCGAGTACGGCGAGGAAGCACCGGTTCCCGACCCGACGGCGGATAGCCACACCTGCCTGGTGTGCGGGCGGTCCCTGGTCGATACCTCGTCGAAGGTGTGTCCCAACTGTATCCAGCGCGGTAAGTTGTTCCGTCGCCTGATGGAACTGGCCCGGCCCTACTGGGGCAAGATGGGCTTGATTGTGATCCTGTTGGTAGCGGGGGTTTTAGTCGATTTGTTACCTCCCTACCTGACCCGGATTCTGATCGACGACGTGCTGAGGGTCGGCGGAAGCGGGAAAGGAGACCCAACGTTGCTGCCCTGCTTGGTGGGCGGTTTGTTGGGCATACAACTGATTCGAGTGCTCCTCACGATCGTTACAAATTGGTCGACGATCAACGTCAGCACTCGTTTTACATCGCACATCCGCGATCAATTGTTCGCGCACCTTAAAAAGCTCTCGGTCGATTACTTCGACAAGAACCAGGTCGGACGGCTGATGACGCGCGTCAATCAGGACACCGAGGAGCTGCAGGGCCTCGTCTCGCAGATGACGACATTCGCCTTGAACATCCTGTTGGTGATCGGCATTGGGGTAGTGCTGTTCTCGATGGCGCCATCGTTGGGCCTGTACGTGCTTATCCCGACGCCATTTGTGGTGGCGGCGGCCTATTTCTACTACCGCTACATGCAGCCGCACTTCCGGCGCTTCTGGGTGGCGCGCTGGCGCTTGAACGCGATGCTCAACACTTTCCTCTCCGGCGTGCGCGTGGTAAAGGCGTTCGCGCAGGAAGACGAAGAGGAGCGGCGCTACCACAACCGCAATGTCACATTGCTCAACTCGCGGCTGCAAGTTGACCTGGCGTGGAGCAAATTCTTCCCGCTGATCTCGTTTGCGTTCAGCGCAGGGGGGCTGATTATCTGGTATGCCGGCGGACGCGCAGTGTTGGCGGACAAGATTACGCTTGGCACGTTGATGGCGTTCTTGAGCTACCTGGGGATGTTCTACGGCCCGCTCTCGAACCTCACGCACATCAGCCAGGCGCTCAACCGCTTCCTTACCATTTCGCAGCGGACGTTCGAGCTGCTGGATGAGGAACCGGAGAAACAGCCGGCGCACCCGGTGCGTACCGCTCAGGTCGGCGGCAAGATCGAATTCGATCGCGTGACCTTTGGCTACGATCCCTACTATCCGGTGATCCGTGACGTCAGCTTCACCGTGGAACCTGGCGAGATGATCGGCATCGTGGGGCACAGCGGTGCGGGCAAGACAACGCTCGTGAACCTGCTTTGTCGCTTCTACGATGTGACGCGCGGGGCGATCCGCATCGACGGCGTGGACATCCGCGATCTCTCGATGGAGGAAATTCGCCAGCAGGTCGGGATTGTGTTGCAGACGCCGTTCTTGTTCCACGGGACGCTGGCGGAGAACATCGCTTACGGCCGGCCCAATGCCACCCGCCGGGAGATCATCCAGGCGGCAAAAGCAGCGAACGCGCACGGCTTCATCACCCAACTGCCCGAAGGCTACGATACGATCGTCGGCGAGGGTGGGGCCGGGCTTTCCGGTGGCGAGCGGCAGCGCATCTCCATTGCGCGCGCGATTCTGCACAACCCGCGCATCCTGATCCTGGACGAGGCGACCTCGTCGGTGGACACCGATACCGAGCGCCAGATCCAGGAGGCGTTGAACGAGCTGGTGAAGGGTCGCACGACAATCGCCATCGCGCACCGGCTTTCGACGCTGTATAACGCCGATCGCATCATTGTCATCAATCGCGGCAAACTCGAAGAGCAAGGGCCGCCCAAGCAGTTGATGGACAACAAAGGCTCGTTCTATCATCTCGTGCAGATGCAGACGCAGTTGGCGAGCCTCGATGGCGTGGTGGCGGTCTAGGAGGCGCGATGCCGAAAACCTTCGAAGTGGTTTATCTGGACCCGGAGCGTGTTGCCTTCGAGCGCAAAGGGGATACATTGAGTCTGACGTTGCAGACGGATGGTGCGCCGGAGGGGGCGTCATCCAACATTGTTCACTATCCGCGGGTGGTGTTGCGGGCGTGTTTCCCGGTGTCGGACAATACGAAATTTCTTTCAGTGCGCGACGCGACCGATGAGACGATCCCGGAGTTGGGCATCATCGAAGATTGGAGCCAGTTGCCACCGACGAGCCGAGACGCGGTGGCGGCGGAATTGGGTCTGCACTACTTTGTCCCGAAGATCACGCGGGTATTCAGCATCAAGGAGGAACTGGGTTTTCTTTACTGGGTCGTGGAGACCGACAAGGGGCGCAAGGAGTTCGTGATGCGTAACAGTGTGATCCATTACGCCCGTGAGGTTATGCCCGGCCATTGGCTGCTGATCGACGTCAATGAAGCGCGCTACGAGATTCCTGACGTCACTGTGCTGGATACGCACAGCCAAAAGCTGGTTCAGCAGTTCTTGTATCTGTAGGTGTGCTACCGTTTTCGGTATCTTGGGAATAGCAGTTGGGGCCTGCCGTTCCTTAGTATACAGTCACGTGTTGCTAGTTTCTTCTTCCTTTCTTTGCAGAGAGCGCAGAGGCATAATGCTTTTGCGCTCTCTGCGTTTGACAGGATGTAGGTTGCCCTTGTCGATCGGCCAGGGTATAATTTGTGTTTGTTAGAAAAATCCTTTCACCCTTGACGTTACGTAAAGGAGAGACGATCCAATGATGAACTCATGGCCGGTCACAATCTTTAATCTGAGCTACTTATGCATCCTCTGGGTGTTGTTTGCTCTCGCCACGGTGCGTATATCACGCTTGAACGCCGGGCGGCGCTGTACTGCCCGCTGGGCTTTGATAGCCTTTTTTCTGCTTGCTTTTGGCGATTCGTTTCATCTTATCTCCCAGGCCTATGAGACCGCCACGGGGATCAACCCGCTATCACCTTTTATGGGCTTGACGTGGGTTGGGTTTGGCCGTCTAGCCAGCTCGTTCACACTGACTATTTTCTATCTCTGCCTGTTGCTCTACTGCAAACGCAAATTCAGCTTACATTGGTCGGGTTGGATGTGGTTAGCATTGCTTGGCTTTGTGGTGCGCCTGGTGTTGCTTGCCTTTCCGCAGAATAATTGGGACGGCCAGCGGACCTTATGGCATATCTGGCGCAATATCCCTTTCGTCATCCAGGGCGTGAGCGTGATGGCGCTGCTATTCCAGCAGGCACCGCACCACCCCTTACCGTTGCGCCGCCAATTGAAGACACTGGCCTATGCTTTTCTGGTCTCTTTTGCGGCATATACCGGCACCGTCGTCGGTGTGTTCTGGCATCCGGCCTTTGGCGCCTTGATGCTGCCGAAAACGCTTGCTTACGTGGTAGCGGCCTGGGTCTTGTACTTGATGGAGTTTAGATAAGGAGGTTGTTATGGCGAAACCAATCACAATCAAAGATGTTAAAGTTATCCTGACCCAACCCGCCGGTTCGCGGCTGGTGATCGTCAAGGTCATCACGTCGGAGCCGGGGCTGTACGGGTTGGGCTGCGCGACGTTCACGCAGCGTTTCCACGCCGTCGTCGCGGCGCTCGAAAAGCACCTCATCCCCTTCGCCATCGGACGGGATGTATCGCGCATCGAGGAATTCTGGCAGATGGCGATGGTGCACAGCTATTGGCGTAACGGGCCGGTGCTCAACAACGCCATTGCCGGCATTGATCAGGCGCTGTGGGATATCAAGGGCAAGCTGGCGAATATGCCCGTCTACGATCTCCTGGGCGGCAAGTGCCGCGAGGGGGCCGCGGTCTACACGCACGCCGATGGTCGTTCGCCGGAAGAAGTGGCCGACAACGTCAAGAAGTTCATGGCCGAGGGCTACCGTTATATCCGCATCCAGATGGGCGGCTACGGCGGGCGCGGCGATACGATGGTCAAACCCGAAGGCGCGCCCGACGGGGCGTACTACGATCCGCGTGCCTATTGCCGCAATATGCTGCGCATGATGGAGCACGTCCGCCAGGAAGTCGGCGAGGAAGTCGAGTTGCTGCACGACGTCCACGAGCGCCTGCAACCGATCGACGCGGTGCGCTTTGCCAAGGACGTGGAGAAGTTCAACCTGTTCTTCCTCGAAGATGCCCTTGCGCCGGAGGACATCGCCTACTTCCGCCACATCCGCCAGCAGTGCGCCACGCGGATTGCGATGGGCGAACTGTTCAACAGCCCACACGAATGGCAGCCGCTCGTCGAGGAGCGCCTCATCGACTTTTTGCGGATGCACGTCAGCCAGATGGGAGGCATCACGCCTGCGCGCGCCGTGGCGCTGTTCGCCAGCATGTACGGCGTCAAGACGGCATGGCACGGGCCAGGCGACACCTCACCGGTGGGCCACGCTGCGAACCTGCACCTCGACCTGTGGGCGCCCAACTTCGGCATCCAGGAGTGGTGCCGCTTCCCAGAGCACGTCTACGAGATGTTCCCTGGTTTACCCGAAGTGCGCAACGGCTACATGTATCCGAGCGACAAGCCGGGGCTGGGCATCGACATCGATGAGGAGTTGGCGGCGAAGTATCCCTGCGAGGATACCGTCGAGTGGTGGACGCAGACCCGCTGGCCCGACGGCAGCCCGGCAAGGCCGTGATGTTATCGTCTTGCTTCAGGGGTAACGCCAGTTCCCCGTTTTACGCCGAGACGGGTCACAAAACGCGGATCTGACGATCCGCTCCAAGCAAAATTTTGAGGGGAATACCAGTTCCCCCTTTTACGCTGAGACGGGTCATAAAACGCGGATCTGACGATCCGCTCCAAGCAAAATTTTGAGGGGAATACCAGTTCCCCCTTTTACGCTGAGACGGGTCATAAAACGCGGATCTGACGATCCGCTCCAAGCAAAATGAGAGAAATGTGACGAGGGTGATAAAGCCCTGCTGATGTATGATTTGACATCGAAACATTTGAGTTCATAATAGCGGTAGAGATTAGCACGAAGCCTTTTATATCTTGCAGGAATTTGTCTGACGACAGAAGGGGGAGACATGAAATTACGAAAATTGGGTATTTTGATGCTTTTGGCGGTTATGCTGGTGACAAGCCTGCTGACGGGCTGCCAGTCGAAGTCTAAGAAGATTGTCGTGGCGACGGATGCGACGTGGCCGCCGATGGAATACATTGATGAAAACAAAGAAATCGTCGGGTTCGATATCGACCTGATGAATGCCATCGCCAAGGAAGCCGGCCTGGAAGTCGAGTACCGCAACGTGGCCTGGGACGGTATCTTTGCCGGCCTCGCCGCGGGTGAGTACGACGCTGTGATCTCGTCGGTGACGATCACCGATGAGCGCAAGCAGCAATACGACTTCTCCGAGCCGTACATCAACGCCGGGCAGATCGTCGTGGTGCAAGCCGGCAGCGACATCACCGGGCCGGATGCGTTGAGCGGGCGTACCGTCGGCGCGCAGATCAGCACGACCGGTGCGTTCGCCGTCCAGGAGATGGAGGGCGTCACGTTGAAGGAGTACGACGAGGTCGGTCTGGCCTTCGAGGACCTCGTGGCCGGGCGCATCGATGCGGTGGTCTGCGATACGCCGGTGGCGGCGGACTTCGCGCTGCAACGTGAGGAGTATCGGGCCAAGTTGAAGATCGTCGGCGAATCGTTCACCGAGGAGTATTACGGCATCCTCGTACAGAAGGGCAATACCGAATTGCTTGCCAAGATCAACGAGGGGCTTGCCGCGGTGAAGGAAAAGGGTATCGACAAAGAATTGGAAAAAAAGTGGTTGCGGTAAGTGTGGCGTTTGTGCTAATCTCCACTTGAGTGTGTTTTAGTCCCACAAGCAGTTGAATACAGAGAACACGGAAAAACATTCCGTGTTCTCTGTGATTATTTCCAGCCTGATGCATGGAGTTAAGCAGGATGCCTGGACCTTTGTCCTGCTGCTCCTTTTGAGGAGGACTTATGAAATCTGAATCGCACCCACATCCCAGACCGGGGCCGCATCCCCATGGCTGGCAGCAAGATGACAGTGCCTTGATTCCGCGCGAGCGCAGTTTGCAGATTGCCTGGTGGATTGCCATCGTTGCGGCAGTCGTTTTTATCATTGGGGCCGCTATAATCAAGCCCGTACCCTACCGGGAAATTATCGGTTTTATCGGCGATGGGCTGGTCGTTACGTTCCAGGTCACCATTGTGTCGATGACGTTCGCGTTGATCTTGGGGCTGATCGCCGGCTTGGGTCGCACTGCGACTAACTCATTTTTCAACATCCTGGCCTCGTTGTACGTTGAGGTTATCCGGGGCATCCCACTGCTGGCGCAGTTGTTCTGGATTTATTACGCGATGTCCAAGTATATCAAACTGGGGCCGCAGGTCTCGGCGGTGTTGGGGCTGACGATTTGCTACGGCGCTTACATCGGCGAGACGTTCCGTGGTGGGATCCAGTCGATCCCCAAGGGACAGATGGAGGCCGCGCGCGCGTTGGGGCTGACCCGTGGGCAGGCGATGCGTTACGTCATCATCCCGCAGGCGGTGCGCGTCATCCTGCCGCCGGTCGGCAACGAATTTATCGCCATGCTCAAGGACTCGTCGCTGGTCTCCGTGCTGGCGATTTCCGATATGCTGCGTCGAGGCCGCGAATACGCCTCGCGCACCTTCGCTTACTTCGAGACGTACACACTGGTGGCGTTGGTCTACCTTTTGGTGACGTTGATCTTCTCCCGCGTCGTCTTCTACATCGAGCATGGGATGTCGCGCCAGGACAAGGACAAGCCGGTAACATTGATGCACCGCCTCGCCGGGGTGGTGGTCGACCTGGTGGTGCTGGATTTTATCGGTTTGATCGTGTATGCTTTGATTCAATCGCTTGCTCTGGTTGTGGCGGAACTGCCGGTCTACACAGTCCTGTTGAGCGCGATGCTCGTGCTGGGGCTGATCTATCTCCTGTTCTTCTGGACACGCATGGGGCGGACGCCGGGGATGATGGCGGTGGGGTTGCGCTTGTTTGGCGAGCGGGATACGCATCCAACATTGGGACAGGCGCTCAAGCGGCTGCTGTTTTTGATTTTGCCGCTGCCGGGATTGAGCCTGCTATGGATGCAGTGGTCGCCTACCGGCGAAGCCCTGCACGACCGTTTTACCCACACCCGCGTCGGACGGGACTAAGCTAAGTCAGCAGATTTAGTGGATTAAGCAGATTTACCCTTTCTTTAATCCGCTAAATCTGCTCAATCTGCTGACTACTTTGAGGAGTACAAGATGAGTACAACGCCAATCGTTCAGATTCGGAATTTGCACAAGCGTTTTGGACGTGTTCACGCGCTCAACGATGTGAGCCTGGATGTAGAGCGGGGGGAAGTGGTCGTCATCATCGGGCCAAGCGGATCGGGCAAATCGACCCTGCTGCGTTGCGTCAACCGGCTGGAAGTGCCCACGAGTGGCACGATTAGCATTGACGGCGTGGAGATTCGCGGCGACGAGCATCAGGTTAACCAGATGCGCGCCGAAGTGGGGATGGTGTTCCAGCAGTTCAACCTCTTCCCGCACATGACGGTGACGGAGAACATCATCCTGGGGCCGATGGTCGTCCACAAGTGGGAGCGCGACCGGGCGGTGGCGTTGGCCCATCAATTGCTGGACAAAGTCGGCATTCCCGAAAAGGCCGACGCTTACCCTGAGCAACTCTCCGGCGGGCAACAGCAGCGCGTCGCCATTGCGCGCTCGCTGGCGATGCAGCCCAAGATTATGCTTTTCGATGAGCCGACCTCGGCCCTTGACCCGGAGATGATTAAGGAAGTGCTCGACGTGATGCTCGACCTGGCCCGCGACGGCATGACGATGATGGTGGTTTCGCACGAAATGGGCTTCGCCCGCAATGCCGCCAGGCGCATCGTCTTTATGGACCAAGGGCAGATCATCGAGATGACCACGCCGGAATTGCTCTACACCGCCCCCCAGCATGAGCGGACGAAACGGTTCTTGAGCCAAATCCTGCATTAGTCGAAAGCTCAAAGTGGAACTCCAAAATCCAAACTCCAAAATCGAAAATCCGGCGATGACCAGCCGTGAGCGCGTGATGCGCGCCTTGCGCTTCGCGCATCCCGACCGCGCGCCGCGCCATTTGTGGACATTGCCGGGCATTCCACTGTTCCGCGCCGATGAGTTGGCGACATTGCGCGCGCGTTTCCCGGAAGATTTCGCCGGGCCGGACGTGCGGTATGGGCGCGCCGAACGTGCGCACGGCGTTCCCAACCAGGTGGGTGTGTACACCGATGAGTGGGGGTGCACGTGGACGGTGCTTCAGCCCGGTATCATCGGTGAGGTCAAGGGCGCGCCGCTGGATGATTGGGCGGCACTGGCGCACTATCGCCCACCTGACGAAATCCTTGACCACGCCGACTTCAGCCGCGTCAACGCGAGCTGCGCGCAAAGCGACAAGTTCATCCTCGCCGGAACCACCGTGCGGCCCTTCGAGCGGATGCAGTTTATCCGCGGCCCGGAAAAGCTCTACATCGATCTGGCCTACGGGACGGCAGAGTTGTTCACCTTGCGCGATATGGTCCACGAGTTCTTCCTCCGCGAGTTGAAACTGTGGGTTCAGACCGATGTGGATGGGATCAGCTTTATGGATGATTGGGGCGCACAACACCATCTGCTCATTTCGCCACAGATGTGGCGTGAAGTGTTCAAACCGTTGTACGCCGACTATGTGAATCTCATCCACAGCGCCGGGAAGTTCGCTTTCTTCCACTCCGACGGGCACATCGCCGCCATCTACCCCGACCTCATCGAAATCGGGGTGGACGCGCTCAACTCGCAACTGTTCTGTATGGACATCGAGGCGTTGGGGAAGGCGTACCGGGGCAAAATCACCTTCTGGGGTGAGATTGACCGCCAGGGTTTGCTGCCGTTTGGGACGCCGGATGCTGTGAAAGCCGGCGTGCGCCGTGTGCGTCGCGCTCTCGACGACGGCTCCGGCGGCGTCATCGCCCAGTGCGAGTGGGGCAACGACGTCCCGATGGAGAACGTCGCAGCGGTTTTCGAGGCCTGGTTGGAATAGCAGTCAGCCGTCAGCGATTAGCTTTCTGGCCGACTGCTGATAGCTGATTGCTGACAGCTTCAAGGAGGAACGACTATGCAATGGGAGAATTTAACGGCGACAGCGTTTGCGGAGGCTGTGCGTGAAACCGGCGTCTGCGTAATCGCTATGGGCGTGCTGGAGAAGCACAGCGAGCATCTGCCCCTGGGCACGGACTTCCTCAACGCGCACAAGATCGCGTGTCTGGCGGCGGAGAAGGAACCGGCGGTGGTTTTCCCGCCGTTCTACTTCGGCCAGATTTACGAGGCGCGCTGTTTCCCCGGCGCGGTGACGCTCAGGCCCACGCTGCTGTTGGACGTGATCCAGGGCGTCTTCGACGAAATCGGGCGCAATGGCTTCGAGAAGATCATTGTCTTCAACGGGCACGGCGGCAACATCCATCTCCTGCAATTTCTGAATCAGTGCGCGTTGTGGGAGGAGAAGCCGTACCAGGTGTACTTGCCGCTGGGCCTTACCCCGGAACGCCAGGCGCAATGGCGAGCCATCGTTGAGACCGACTATCACGGTCACGCCTGCGAATGTGAAACGTCCATCAGCCTGGCGAACCATCCTGAGCTGGTGCACATGGAGTGCGTCCCGGCGGAACCGGCGCTGCCGCTCAACCGGCTGGCGCACTTGCCCGCCACGCACACCGGTATCTGGTGGTACGCCAATCACCCCGATCACTACGCTGGCGACGCCCGTGTCGCCACACGCGAAAAGGGTCTCGCGCTGCGCCAACTGCAGATCGACAACCTGGCAGAATACATTGCGGCAGTCAAGACGGATCAGGTTGTGCCGGCGCTATCTCGTGAGTTCTTTGCTCGAAGCCGTCAATTGTAGGGTTTGGACGCAGAGTGTACCGATTCACGCAGATTTTGTTGTATCTGCGTGAATCAGCGGAAATCCGCGTCCAGTTTTATCTGTCTTCACGAATCCTTACGAATTGGAAGCCCAAAATTCGCGCAAGTTCGTGAAGAGTCGTGGTTGTGTTTCTAGAGGTTGAACAACCTGGCGGCGTTCCCGCCCATAATCAGATCGCGCTCAGCAGGCGTGACATCATCCGCCAGCGCGGCCTCGTAGGTGGCGCGGACGACGTGCGGGCGCTGGAAGGGCGCATCGCTGCCGAAGAGGACGCGCTCCGCGCCAAGCGTCTTGATGGCGTGCAGCACAGCGCGCTCCGTGGTGGCGCTGCCGATGAGAACCATATTCGGACAGCGTTGGGCGATTTCGACGACGGCCTGGTTCATGTCCCAGTTTGCCATCCCCATGTGGACCATCAACACGGGCATTTCGGGATACATCCGCGCCACGCGCTCCGCCCGGAAGGGGTGCGTGTTCTCGTAGAAGTCCGCGCC
>JAIOAS010000172.1:0-6618 GCA_019873725.1 Chloroflexota bacterium
CCTGGGGCAAACGTTCCCCCCTGTGCGTGAATCCCAGCGGTGTTGTTTTACACGGGTGGGGAGATTTGTCAATTGGCTCAAGAGGATAGACGTGGCGCGACATCGTAAGCGAAAGAGTGTTATTTTCGAGAATATCATCACCACCATCTCGACGAATTTCATCAACCTGCAACCGGATGAAATCGACACCGAGATCAATCGCGCCCTGCGCACCATCAGCCAGGCCACGCGCGTGGAACGTAGTTGCGTGGTCATCTTTTCCGGCGATGCCGGTGACGCACAGGGCGACATCCGGCCCGCAACCTGCACTCACGCCTGGAGTGCGCCGGAGATTGTGGCCCAGAATCGTCCGCTGGACACCGTCTCGGCGACAACATGGCCCTGGCTACGGCGGCGCATCGCCCGCGGGGAAATCGTCAACGTCCCGCTCGTCTCCGCCTTGCCTGCCGAAGCCGAAGTTGAACGGCGCATCTGTCGCGCGCAGGGCATTCAATCGTTCGTCGTCATCCCGATGACCTATCGCGGCGACGTGGTGGGCTATCTCAAATTCGACGCCTTGCGCACGCAGAAGACCTGGTCCGACCACACCATCGCCCTGCTCAAGACGGTGGGAGAGATCTTCGTCAATGCGCTGGAACACAAGCGGGCGCAAGAGGCACTGCAACGCGCCAACCTGACATTGGAGGCGCGCGTCCGGGCGCGCACGCAAGAGATCGAGCGGCGGCAGCGCGTGGCGGAGGGCCTGCGCGATATCCTGGTGGTGCTCAACTCCGACCGGCCCATCGGCGAAATCCTGGATTACCTGGTGGCGCAGGCGTGCGCGCTGCTGGACTCCAGCGCCTGCGTGCTCTACCGCGTGAGCCAGGAAGAACAACGCATCCTCGTTGAAGCCAGCTTTGGCCTACCGGAACCGTTCCTCGCCATCAAAAGCCTGCCCCTGCACGCCTGGCGTTTTTTGGGCCATGGCGAACCGGGCGGGTTGAACTTCGACCGGCAGCCGTATGCAATCTCGGATGTAGATGCTTCGCCTATCGCCACGGCGGCCCAGGACAGCGCGATAGAACCCGCCGTGCGCGCCTGGTGCCAGGCTGCCGTCAAACACTACTGCGCGCTGCTCACCGTGCCGCTGGTCATCAAAGAAGAGTTCTACGGGAATCTGGGCTTTTACTACAACGACGACCGCCAGTTTTCGGACGAGGACATCCGGCTGGGGATGAGTTTCGGCAACCAGGCTGCCCTGGCCATCGAAAACGCCCGCCTGCGCGTACAAGCCGAACAGGCCGCCATCCTCCAGGAACGCAGCCGGCTGGCCCGCGACCTGCACGACTCGGTGACGCAGTTGCTCTATAGCCTCACGCTGCTGGTCGAAGCCGGGCGACGGCTGGCGCGCAGCGGCGACTGGGCGCGCGTGGACGAGGCCCTGGCACGGCTCAGCCAGATCAGCCAGCAAGCCTTCAAGGAAATGCGCTTGTTAGTGTATGAGCTGCGTCCGCTGGCGCTGAGACGCGCGGGATTGGTGCGGGCGCTGCAACAACGCCTGGATACGGTCGAGCGGCGCGCCGGGATCGAAGCCACACTGACCGTCGAGGGGAACGTCGAATTGCCTGCGCGCCTGGAAGAGGAACTGTATCACATCGCGCAGGAGGCGCTCAACAACGCGCTCAAGCACGCCGCAGCCACCACGGTCGCCGTGTGCATCATCGCCGACGAACGGCGCATCGCCCTTGAGATCCGCGACGACGGCAAAGGGCTGGACCTGAGCGCAGTGAGCGGAGAAGGGGGCATCGGCCTGAGCAGCATGCGTGAACGGGCCGAGAAGCTGGGCGGCGCCTTGACAATCACGTCCGTGCCAGGGCAGGGAACAACGGTCAGTGTCACCGTCAGTTTGTGAATGTGCTGTTGCTTAGCGTTCGTAAAAGTATAACTTCCCGAAAGCTGTGGCCGGTTTCTGGCCGCGCCATCCATAGCGAGGAGAAACGATGAATGAAACGATTCGCATTTTAGTCGCCGACGACCACGCCATTGTGCGCGAAGGGCTGCGTTGGCTGATTGCAACCGAGCCGGGTATGGAACTGGTCGGCGAGGCCGCCGACGGCGTCGAAGCCGTGGCGCGGGCGCGCGAAGTGCAGCCGGATATCATCTTGATGGACCTGGTCATGCCGCGCAAAGACGGCATCGAGGCCATCGGCGAGATCAAGCAGGCGTTTCCCGACGCGCGCATCCTGGTGCTCACCAGCTTCGCCGAAGATGACAAGGTCTTCCCGGCGATCAAGGCCGGCGCATCCGGTTATCTGCTCAAGGACACCGCCCCCCAAGACTTGCTGCGGGCCATCCGCGACGTCTACCAGGGATTGCCCACCATGCATCCCACCATCGCCCGTCGAGTGATGCAGGAGTTGCAGCGCCCCTCCGACCTGCCCCCCACCGCCGAGCCGCTGACCGAGCGCGAGGCCGACGTGCTCAAGCTGGTAGCGCGCGGCCTGGCGAACGACGAAATCGCCAAGACGCTGTTCATCAGCGAGCGCACCGCGCGCACCCACGTCAGCAACATCCTGCGCAAGCTGCACCTGGCGAATCGCACCCAGGCCGCGCTGTACGCGTTGCGCGAGGGGCTGGTTAACCTCGGAAACACACCAGAGAAATAAACGCGAAAAGGAGAGATTGAGATGAGGTTAGTGGCGCAAAGTATTCGCCACTTTTGCCACGGGATTTGCAACCACTACCTGTAGTGGTCAGTTCGACGATTTAGCCACAATAGACAGTGGCTCTTAGCATTCGCCATCACGGTGGCGAAACTTTATGACACTAACATCTTTCCAACGGCGGCGGCTGGGCGGCAAGGATAGAAAAGGCAAAATAAACGTGTACCACAGCATTGACAGAGTATAATTTCCTCTATACAATGTTATAAACTATTCTTGTGGAGAGCTACATGGGAACCAAAGCAATCACAACACTGCCTGCGGCTCCAGCATCTTCAGACTTCACACTGGAGCGGTTGGACGCCATTATCCGCGAGTTACAAGACTTGCGGCGCACGTTGGTTATACAACCCGTTGGGCGACCAGCCTCTGTCCGCTTGACTGAACGACTCTCTGGAATTCTAGCCCCACCTGGAAAAAATGGAGATTTTGACGTCTGGGAAGAATATCACGCCATTTCCGATTGGGAGCGTTTTGCATGAGCAGCCGCCCCTGGACTGACTTTACAGGTCGGGCGCTATACCTGGACACGATGATTTTTTACACCTTCTTGCGCACTGAAGTCGCCAAAACACTGTTTACACGCATCGAAATGGGGAGTCTTGAAGCATATACTTCAGTATTAACGTTCGATGAATTGACCTATAAGTTGTTGCTGGCACTGATCCACGACAATTACCCTGGTTCACCGTTGGAACATTTGCGTAACCAAGAAGAGGCGATGATTGCCGAATTTTATCCCCGGCTTGCGCCATTGTTAGGACAGTTGCTAGCTTATCCACACCTCACTTTTGTAGATGTTACCCCGTCCGATATCATCCGTATGAACGAGAACATCAGTCGTTATTACTTGCGGCCACGCGACGCACTACATCTGGCGGCGATGCAGGCTTGTGGCTGTTTTGCGCTGGTCAGTCACGATGCAGACCTTGATCGAGTACCGGGCATACAACGTTACCACTTGAGTGGCTAACCCTTCACTATTGTACTCTGATCGATCTACGTCATTTGACGTACTCCTCTGCGTGCAAAAATCCGTCTTTTGTCGCACCTTAAAACCGTCCTAATGACCGATGTGCAATCGACAGAATCGTGTATGATAAAATCGTAATTGAGCGACAACAACAAAATCAGGTGCAATGCCCTTCTCAGTGAATGTAGTGCGTTGCACCTGATTGTGTGAGTAAGGAAAGATGCTATGGGTGCACAAATGCCGGTCCTGGTGGTGGCAAAACCGGGGCCGCTTCGGGATAGCCTGGTGACGCTGTTGAAGTCACTGCCACAGGTTTCCACGGTGGAACAAGCGCACACCGCTTCGGCGGCCCTGCGGACGGTCGACAGCAAACAACCGGCGCTGGTAGTCGTGGATTCCAATCTGCCCGGCGACGAAGCCTGGACGGTGCTCAAGCAGCTCAAAACCCGGCGCCCTGCCGTGCGCTGTGTCGTGCTCTCCGACACGGTGCAGCACTACCGCCGGGCGGAAGCCGCCGGCGCCAGCCAGGCGCTCCTCAGTGGCATCCCGGCCACCAAACTCTCGGTCGCTCTGGAAAATCTGCTTGTTTGAAGTGTTTTTCACACAGAGACACAGAGAACGCAAGGGCGTGACTTTTGGCGCTCTGGGCGCTCCGTGTCTCGGTGGTCAATTTTTGAGGAGGAGATTTTAGAGATGGAACAACAATTCTTTGGGATGGACTTAGAAGAGCCTCCTGGGAAAGGAGGCGGGCATCACGTATGGCAAAACGTTTCGCCTGAGCAGTGGAACGATTGGCGTTGGCAGCTCGCCCACCGGCTGAGTACTGTAGAGGATTTTTCCCACATTCTGCATTTAACCCCCGACGAGATCGCTGGCCTTTCTGCACCCGGGCGCTTTCACGTCGATGTGACCCCCTATTTCGCCAGCCTGATGGACCCGGACGACCCGAACTGTCCCATCCGGCGGCAAGTGATTCCAACCGCGCAAGAACTGGTTCCGTTTGATGCGGAAATGGCGGACTCGCTCGGTGAGGATGCCCATTCCCCGGTCGCCGGGTTGGTGCACCGCTATCCCGACCGTGTCCTGATGCTGCTGACGACGCAGTGCGCCAGCTATTGCCGCTTCTGCACGCGCAGCCGTCTGGTCGGCGATAGCCACGTGATGTTCAACTCCGCCTCCTACGAGCAGCAGTTGGACTACATCGCTGCCACGCCCGAAATCCGCGACGTGCTACTCTCCGGCGGCGATCCGCTGACGCTGCCGCAGAACGTGCTGGAGCGCATCCTGTTCCGCCTGCGCGCCATCCCGCACGTCGAAGTCATCCGCATCGGCTCGCGCGTGCCCGTCTTCCTGCCGCAGCGCATCACGCCGGAACTGACGGCGATGCTGGCGAAATACCATCCGCTGTGGATGAACATCCACTTCAATCACCCGAAGGAAATCACGCCGGAAGTGGAGCAGGCATTGGCGCGGTTGGCAAACGCGGGCATCCCCCTCGGCAGCCAGACCGTGCTGCTCGCCGGAATCAACGACTGCCCGAACATCATCATGAACCTGAACCACAAGCTGGTGAAGAACCGCGTGCGCCCCTACTATCTCTACCAGTGCGATCTCGTTCACGGCGCGGGACACTTCCGCACGCCGGTGTCGAAGGGCCTGGAGATTATGGAATCCCTGCGCGGGCACACGTCCGGCTTTGCCATCCCCACCTACGTGATCGACGCGCCGGAGGGTGGCGGCAAGGTACCGATCCTGCCCAACTACATGCTGAGCATGTCGGATAGCAAGGTCATCGTGCGCAACTACGAAGGCTTCATCACTGCCTACACGCAGCCGACAGACTACCAGGGCCACAATCCGGCGACCTGTCCCTATTGCCAGAACCGCCGCAATGAAACCGGGCAAGAGGGCGTCGCGGGTCTGCTGTCGGGCCAACGCCGCGAGATCGCGCCGCAGGGCTGGCAGGAGACACACGCCCGTCTGCCGCAAGTGCCCTCGCCCTTCGTTGTACAACGCGAAATGGTGGAACGCTGATATGGGACTGCGCGTTGCTGTTGTCGCCAATCGCAAACACGCCGTCAAACCCTCGGCCGGCGCGCCGCCCGACGCGCTGGCCGAGTACGACGCCGAGGAAACCGTCCAGGGCATCCAGGATGCGCTGCGCGCCCTCGGTCACGAGCCGTCCTTCCTGGAAGCCGACGAGACCTTCCTCGACACTGTGCGCGCCGCCCGGCCCGACATCTGCTTCAACATCGCCGAGGGCCTGCGCGGTGACTCGCGCGAATCCCACGTGCCGGCGGTGCTGGAGATGCTGTCCATCCCCTACACCGGCTCGAAGGTGCTCACGCACGCCATCTCGCTGGACAAAGTGATGACCAAACGCATCTGGCGCGATGCGGGACTGCCCACCGCGCCATTCCAGAGCTTTCGACACCCTGACATCCCGCTGGACGAGCGCCTGAGCTTTCCTCTGTTCGTCAAACCTTCGCGGGAAGGATCAGGCATGGGCATCAACGCCAACTCCATCGTCCACGACGAGGCAGAACTGCGCGCACAAGTGGAATGGGTGATCCGCACCTACCGCCAGCCCGCGTTGGTCGAAACGTACCTGCCGGGCCGCGAGTTCACCGTGGGGCTGCTCGGCAATCGTTACCTGCCGGGCGACCCACCGCGCTCCGCTTTCTACGACGCCGACGGCTACCACGTTTTCCCCATCGAGGAAATCGACATGTCGCGCGCCGAGATACCGGGTGTGTACAACACCGAAGCGAAAAGCTTTGCGCCGGTCAACGTCGGCGGGCCGCAGTTCCACTGCCCGGCGGATTTGCCGGAAGACGTGACCGCGACCATCAAAGCGCTGACGGTTCGGGCTTTCGAGACGCTCCACGCGCTGGACGTCTCGCGGGTGGATTTCCGCCTGGACGAGACCGGCGCGCCGCAGCT
>JAIOAS010000172.1:7120-10957 GCA_019873725.1 Chloroflexota bacterium
CCGGAGGATTTCCCCGGCAAGCGCGACTACTACACCTACGATTACGAGGACCCGATCCTTGCGTTGACGTGGGACGCCGCCTATTGGGCTGCGCAGTGCGCGCTCACGGCGGCGGATTACGTCCGCGAGGGCGAGCGGGCCGCTTATGCCCTTTGCCGCCCGCCGGGCCACCACGCCATGCCCGATCAGTACGGCGGCTTCTGCTACCTCAACAACATCGCTATCGCTGCGCGCAGCCTGCAAGCGGATGGCCCCGTCGCCATCCTCGACCTCGACTACCACCACGGCAACGGCACACAGGCGATTTTCTACGCGGACCCGGCGGCGCTGTTCTGCTCGCTGCACGCCGACCCGGATTTCGCCTATCCGTTCTTCTGGGGACGCGCCGACGAGCGCGGCGCGGGGGCAGGGCTTGGGCTGAATCGCAACTGGCCGCTGCCGGTGCACATCGACGAGGCAGCCTATCTGGCGGTGGTGGATGAGGCGCTCGACGTCATCGCGGACTTCGCGCCCCACTACGTGCTGGTCTCATTGGGGCTGGATGCGGCAGAAGGCGATCTCATCGGCAAATTCCACATCACCACAGCGGGTTTTCACGAGATTGGGCGGCGGATTGCGGCGCTCGGACTTCCGACGGTCATCGTTCAGGAGGGAGGCTACCGGATAGAAACGCTAGGTGAAAATGCAGTGGCGTTCTTGGGAGCATTTGTTACCCAGTAGCGACTGATGAAGATTATGAAAATAATCAGGTAACTGAAATCGCCGAGAAAACCGGCTGAAGCCGGCGCACAGCACACAGGTACACGCCAACTTCAGTCGGCAAAACCACGTTAGACACATTACCAAACCAATTTCTGAGAGTTCATAAGTCGCCACTACGCACCATCGAGATGCTGCATCATCGCCCAGGCGAAACGGGTGGCTTTTTCCAGGCCGGCGGGGACGAGGTTTTCCACATTGTCGCTGGTCTGGTGCCAGTTTTCCAGCCAGCCATCGGGGCCGAAACCGGACAAGCACACGCCCCGATAGCCGCGGATACGCAGCGCGCCGACTTCCTCGCCGATGACCATTTCCCGTCCGTGGATGTCCATCTCCGGGTGTTGTTGGCTAACTCGCTCGGCCCATGCCAGCGATTCCGCGTCGGGGCGATACGCCGAGAGCAGCGAAAACCCCGTATGCCGGGTGACGTAGGCGATATCGCGCGTCCCCACCATCTCGAAATCGAGGAACCAGGCGTCGCGCAAGCGGTCGCCGTACACATCGAGCAGGGCGTGCGCGCCCAGACACCCCACTTCTTCCGCGCCGGTGAACGCCAGCCAGACTTCGGTGTGACGCAAGGGCTGTTGGTAGAGTTGCGCCGCCAGTCCCAGGACGCAGGCGACGGCGCTCGCGTTATCGCTCGCGCCGGGAACGTAGGGGCCGGTTTCGTCGTACAGCGCGATCAGCAGGCTGGCGACGACCGCCCATAAACTGGCTTTACGAAATTTCGCCGCGCCTTTACTTCCGCTCAGTCCTTCGACAATTTGCGCCGCGCCGTTGCCGGCTATCGCTGCCAGTCCCGCGGTGGTCAAACCCAGCAGGTACTTTTTGAGCTGCGGCGAAAACGAAGGGCGATGTTTATTGCTGTCGGTGTGCGCCAGGAGCACCAATGTGCGGCGCAGTTCCCCGGTAGGCGGCACGCGCACGATCAACGTGGCGCTTTGCCGGCGCGGGGAAAGCGCCGCAAGCGGCTGCTTGTCAATGCGCGTGGAACGCCACAGGGTATAGGCGCCGGCGAGCGCAATCGCACCGCCCAACAGCCGTCCCACGCGGCTGCGCGACCCTAACAGGTTGCTCGCCAGCGTCAGCGCGAGGGGATTGCCGAGGGCGTACCCCCAGGTGTCGGGTGTGAGAAATGGCAACGTTTCGACTTCGTCGTAGCCGATTTCGCCGAGCACCTGGCGGATGTACTGCCGCGCGCGCATCTCCGCCGGATGCCCCGCCGGGCGCGGCCCAATCTCCTCCGCGAGTTTGCGGACGTGAGACATTAATGCGTCGGATAAGAATGCATCGGTCATAGATTTTCCCTCCAAACAGCAGTGTCATTGAATGTCAATTATACGATGACGAATTAGCAACTTGCCCCTTCTTCACAGTTCGCACCTGCGCGTTCAAAACTTGGAAAGGTGTGGTATGATAAGAACATCAGGTTCAAATGGAGGTAGAGCCATGACGCAATTGCGCACGCGCAGCGTGCCTCTGGAACAGCTTGCCCGGCTGATCCGCCGGCTGGACCGTCGCCAGAAAGCGGCGCTCATCCGATTGGTGCCGGAGTTGCAGACCATCCATCCAGACGAATTGGTTTTGCCCGCCGGACAGAATGATTTGCTGGCCTACTTTGAGGCCAAAATGGCTGCGTTGCCCGAAGCCCGCCCGTTGCGTGATAACGATATCTTTTTGGGTGGCCTGACCGTCGCCGAGTTTTTCGCTGCACCGGAAGCAGAGCAAGCGCGTATTTGGGATACCGCGCATACGGAAGCGCTCCAAGCACTAGACGACTATGAACACCCCATCCGCCCCGATGCGGTGTCTGCTCGATAAAAACGTCGTTCGCTACATCCTCACCGGATTGTATTACGGGCGGTTGCGTTCCTTGACGCCTCTGGAAACCAGCGCGCTCTCGCTCTGGCGGGCTGCTGAAGAACGCGGTGTAACACTCTTTGTCAGCCGTTACACTTTCAACGTACTTCAATGTCTACAACCATATCCCCTCGCTCAAATTGTGCTCAACGCAATGCCGGCCCTTTCGCCTACCCGGTATCATGCACGTTGGGCGCGACGTATACGGGAGAGCACCGGATTGTCCCGCGAGGATGCAGCGATGATAGCACTTGGCAGTTTTGGCAGTAACGAAGCCGGTGACATTTTGGGCGTTCATTGGTTGGCAACGAGCGATCAACCGTTGCTTAATGGGTATCGCGCCACATTGCCCACGCTGAAACGCCGCTTTCGCGCTATGACCGCGCAATTATCTGCGCCATTTTGTAACGCAGCGTTACCCCACCTGATATCGCCAGATGACCTGCTGATGAGTTGGCAAATGTAAACCTTTCACCAACTCCCCATCACCCGAATATTCTCCGCGCCGACGAGACCGGCGACCTGCTCTTTGAGATGCGGGGTGAAGCGTGTGCGCTCATTGGGGAATAACAGTTCCACCCGCTTGCCACGTTCGTTTTCGAAATAGACGACAAACTGATCCTGTCCGGATTCGGCCTTGAGCAGGGTGTGCAATTGCGCCAGCCGTGCGAAATCCTGGGAAGGATCACCGGTGCGCGGAAGGGTGACGTAAACCGTCGCCGGCGGGGGTGGGGGTTCCTCCGGCGGAAGTGGCGTGTCATGGCGCGCTCCGTTGCCGCCGTTGGCAGTGCTGGTTTTAGCGGGGCGACGATTGGACAGCGGCGCTGTAACCGGTTTCGAGCTGGGCGCCGGCGGCGAGGGTGGCACGGCAGGCGGGGTGGTACGAGTCCGTGGTTCAATGCCATTGCCGTTCAGCGTGGGTGGCGGGAAATCATCGGCAAAATCCGGCTCTGTTCCGTAGAACTCCGAGGCTTCGGCAACAAAGTGCGGCGCATCATAGGGCATCGCGGAGTATCCGGTGTTACCCACCGGGCGCAGCAACTCGTGCGGCTCCTTGAACCAGTCCGCCAACAGCGAATGTTCCTCACGGTCCTGGCGATTGTCCAACTTGCCGCTGACGACGACGATATTCTCAACGACGAACTTGTCCTTAAAGCGTTCGTACACGCGCGGGAAGACGGTCACATCTACCGTGCCGCCGGAGCCTTCCAACGTAAC
>JAIOAS010000173.1:0-3751 GCA_019873725.1 Chloroflexota bacterium
TGCGCGCAAAAATGGCCAGAATGTTCTGGAAGCGTTACGGCTGGCTTTAGTCGGTACGCCATTTCGACCGGCCTGCCTGCCGCCTCTGATCTCAGAGGTCTGAATAGTTACTTTCGCGTAACTAATCGCCCGCCGCGCATCCTCGACGGTGCGGATCATCGGCACGATAACGCCTTCCGCGCCGGTATCCAGCGCCCACTTGAAGTGCTCCGGCGCGCTGATCGGCAGGCGGAACAACACCGGACAGCCGCATCCCTGGATCACCTGCACGTGCCCCAACGCCGAGGGCCAATCGAAGACGCCGTGCTCGATGTCGAGCACCACCCAGTCGAACCCGGCCTGCGCCAGAATCTCACTGACGACCGGATGTCCGATCATCTGCCACGTGCCGATGCTGCTCTCCCCCCGCGCGAGTTTTGCTTTGATTCGATTGTGCATGCACTCACTCCTTGTCCAAATTAAACCACGAATCTTCACCAATTTTCACGAATATGTAGCGGCCAAGATGTTTTTGCAATTGTGAGTCGGGAAATTGTACGCGGATTTTACGGATTCCACGGATTCTTTTAACTAAAAAATCCGCGTGTTCCGTGTTGATCCGTGCACCGAATTCTGAAGCGCCTTACTTCCTTACGACCGGCAGCGTCAACAGCGCGTGGGGGACGATGAGCACGTCCAGGTCGGCGTCCAGGTCGGCGGCGACGATGCGCAGCGCTTCGTCCATAGTCTCCGCCGGAATCATCTTGCACGCGGCGACGGTCTCCGGGCACTCGCTGCCGACGATGATGACGTGGCATTGCTCCAGCACTTTCGCCATAACGAACGCGCGCTGCCCGCCGGGCGGGTAGCCGTTGGCGCGCGCGTCGTCAAGGATGGCTTGCACGGTGGGGGCGTCACGCATTGCAGTGAGAAAGCGTTGCTCGCCCACGCCCTCACCGGCGCCTTCCTGGCAGCGCGCGGGCGTGATGTAGTAGCCGCCCGGCCGCACGACCGGCGTCGGCGCGAAGTGCAGGTACGAGGGCGCGCGGCTGGCCTGGTAGAGGTTGGCGTCTTTCGGGAACCCGACGCCGCCAATGGCGACGTCCACCTGCTGCGGAATCGGCACTTCGTACATCTGCCGCGCAAATTCCACCAACCGGCGGTGCGTCTCGACCGGCTCCCCGGCCATGACGCACACGACGCGCCCGTTGTCGTCCAGCACGACGTTGAGGATGAAGCGCAGCCCCGCGCGCAACGCCGCCTCGGTGATCGCCTCGTGAAACGGGTTCCTCTCGATTTGCCCCAGGCGCGTGTTGGGATCGTCCACGAAGCGCGGGCCGTGGCTGTAGGCGATCAGCGCCTCGCCCGCCGCGCCGACCGCCACCGTCTTGCGTCCGCCCGAATAGCCGGCGTACTGGTGCGGCTCGACGATCCCCGTGGCGATGAGCAGGTCGGCGTTGTATGCGGCCTTGTGCACGGAGAGCGGGATGCCGTTGACCTCGCCCAGATCGACCAAAGCGGCGGGGTTCTGCGGCTCGTTGTCGATGACGCGGTAGCGCTCGACCACGGCCTGCCCCAGCTTGGCGACTTTCTCCGCGTGGGTGCTGGGACGGTGCATCCCGATGCCGCACAACAGCGTGATGTCCTCGTCGCGCACGCCAGCCTGTTCCAGTTCGCGCAGAATTGGCGGGATGAGCAGAGCGTCGGGGCAGGCGCGGGTGGCGTCGGTGAAGACGATGCAGACGGTATCGCCGGGGTGGGCCAGGTCGCGCAGCGGCGGCGCGTTCACCGGTTGGGCTAACGCGGCATCCACTGCCGCCGGGACGTCGTCCAGGGGCGGCAGGTGTTGGGATTCGACCAGTCGCCCGCGCATGCCGGGGAGCAGGTCGAATTCAAGGGTGGTGGTGCTATAGGGAATTCTATACGTTGTCATAGAGTCCTTAGTCGGGTAGTCGTTAGTCGGGTAGTCGTTTGTCGGATAGTCGTTAGTCGGGTAGTCGTTAGTCGGGTAGTCGTTAGTCGGATAGTCGTTAGTCGGATAGTCGTTTGTCGGGTAGTCGTTTGTCGGATAGTCGTTAGTCGGATAGTCGTTAGTCGAATAGTCGTTAGTCGGGTGGTTTGGGTGGCGGTTCGCCACATCGGGGGTTATTTTATTCAATTGCGGGTGTTCTGTCAACTTGAGGGGCTCATTATTCTCGTTGCTCATTTTTGCTGCTCATTCTCGCTGCTCATTCTCGCTTCGAGGGGAACGCCAGTTCCCCGTTTTAGCCGATAAGACGCGGACTTGACGATCCGCTGCTGCTCATTCTCGTTGCTCATTTTCGCTTCGAGGGGAACGCCAGTTCCCCGTTTTAGCTTATAAGACGCGGACTTGACGATCCGCTGCTGCTCATTCTCGCTGCTCATTTTCGCTTCGAGGGGAACGCTAGTTCCCCGTTTTAGGCCGATAAGACGCGGACTTGACGATCCGCTGCTGCTCATTCTCGCTGCTCATTTTCGCTTCGAGGGGAACGCTAGTTCCCCGTTTTAGGCCGATAAGACGCGGACTTGACGATCCGCTGCTGCTCATTCTCGCTGCTCATTTTCGCTTCGAGGGGAACGCTAGTTCCCCGTTTTAGGCCGATAAGACGCGGACTTGACGATCCGCTCGAAGCAAGCGTTGGCAATTAACGGCAAAAGGCGATTTGTCAAATCGCCCTACAGGGTGTAGTGGCTTAAGAATCAAAAGGGATGTATACTTTTGTTGTTGACAACAAGCGGCGACTAGACGGACGACTATGCGACTATCCGACTGACGACTACGCGACTAAAGGAGAACTTATGGCGAGTTTTAGCGTCAACAAACTCAAGAGCAACCCGGTGACGGACAAACTGCGCAGCGGGCAGCCGAGCGTGGGGAGTTGGCTTTCGCTCTGTTCGCCGGTGGCGGCGGAGACGATGGCGGCGATGGGGTGGGATTGGCTGGTGGTGGACGTGGAGCACAGTCCGGTGGGGTTCGAGACGATGGTGAACTGTTTCCGCGCGACGCAGTTGGGCGGCGCGGTCCCGATGGCGCGTGTCCCCTGGAATGACACCATCTGGATTCAGCGCACGCTGGACGCCGGGGCGTTGGGGCTGGTCGTGCCGATGGTCAACACGGCGGAGGATGCGCGAGGCGTGGTGAGCAATATGCGCTACGCGACTAAGGGCCAGCGCAGTTTCGGCGGCAGTCGCATTGCGGCGTACATCGAGGGGGATTACCGCACGTGGACGGAGGAGAATCTCGCCGTCATCGTGATGATCGAGACGATGCAGGCGGTGGAGAACGCCGAGGCGATTTTGGGGACGGAGGGCGTCGTCGGCTGCTTCATCGGGCCGAACGACCTGGCGCTGTCGATGGGTGTGTCTCCGAGCGAGACCGGCCCCGGCACGGCTCACGAGGCGGCGATCCAGGCTGTGCTCGCAGCGGCGAAGAAGACCGGCAAGGCGGCGGGCAAGCATTGTTTCACCGCGCCGGAGGTCACGCTGCGCATCGGCCAGGGCTTCCAATTTCTGGCGCTGGCGAGTGATCTCCGCTTTATGGCGAAGGCGGCCAGGGAGGAGTTCGACACGATTGACTTTACCGGCGCGGCGGCGAACGGCGCGGCGGAGGCGAAGGGAAGTCTCTATTGAGTGTGAGTGTTTTCACCACGAATCTGTGATCGTCAAGAGTCCAAGAAATTGTACACGGATTTCACGGATTCTTTGGATTTTTAAGGTATCCCTGTGTGGAACTCCATATCAACGAGGACAA
>JAIOAS010000173.1:4325-10945 GCA_019873725.1 Chloroflexota bacterium
GGTGGCCTTCGGGATGCGCGTTGTCGCGGTGGACCTGCTGCCGCTGTCGAAGCCGGTGACTGTCGAGGCGTTGTGGGGGCCGGAGCGCCTGCACGAGTTGCTGGCTGTGTCCGACTACGTTGTCGTCACCGTACCCTATACGGCTCTGACCGACGGGATGATCGGCGCGGCGGAAATCGCGCAGATGAAGCCCGGGGCGTTGCTCGTGGGCATCTCGCGCGGGCGCATTATCGATGAGGACGCGCTGATCGCGGCGCTGAAAAGCGGTCACCTGCGCGGCGCGGCGCTGGACGTCTTCGCGCAGGAGCCGCTGCCGCCCGATAGTGAGCTGTGGGACATGCCGAATGTGCTTATCACGCCGCACGCGGCCGGCGGGACGCAGTTCGAGGCGGACTATATCCTCGACATCTTCCGCGAGAACCTCGACCGCTTCCTGCGCGGCGAACTGCCGTTGCGCAACCAGGTGGACAAGCGGCGGGGATTTTAGTCGGGGGAACCCTATCGCCTGATACTGCGTCTTGAAGTATAATGGAGTCGTGCTAAAAATGTTGTGCCCTGGCGGGAATCATTGTAAACTGTTCTTGAATGGCTGGAACGCAGGCGGTTTGTGAAGCGTGAAGGAGGGGCGTATGCAAGACATGCAAAATCTGCAAGAGGTGCAACCTTTGCGAGATGAACAAGAAATGGAGGACTACTACAATCCACCTGCGCCGCCTGGTGCGCCGCGCTGGTTCTACGTCGTGATGGCCCTGGTCGCGCTAGGGTTCCTGTGTATCTGTGTGTTTATCGTGATCGCGTTGCGCGGCGGTGGTGGTTTGTTCGCCAGGCCGACGCCGACGCCTCAAACACCACAGCTCCTCGTGACGCCCTCCTCAGGATTGCCGGGCACGACTATTACAATCGAGGGCACTAACTGGCCGCCCTACGTTGCGGTAGAGGTCGTCCTGATCAATCTCAAGACAGGACGGCAGGTACCGGCGACGACCGTTCTGGTGAAGGAGGACGGAACATTCAATGTCTCGATGATTTTAGGCGAAGGGTGGCGCGGCCATGCTGCAGTGGATGTGCTGGCGCAAACTTCTGACAACGTGGTGGCGATGACGCGATTCACCTTTACCGAGATGCCGACACCGTCGCTCACCACCACTATTGAGCCGAGCGCCACCCATTCGCCGACCCCTACCGACACGCCGACGCCGACTGTCGCCCCAACGCTCCGCCCGACACCCACGCCTGATTCCAACGCCTGGTACGGGCAGTATTACACGAACACGACGTTGTCCGGCGTGCCGGATCTCGTGCGCAATGATGCGAAGCTCGATTTCAATTGGGGCAATGGCGCGCCGGTGGCGGAATTCCCGGTGAACAATTTCTCGGCGCGTTGGACGCGCACGCTGGCCTTTGAAGGCGGCATGTACCGCTTCTCTGTGACGGTGGATGATGGCGCGCGGCTGTACATTAACGACAGATTGGTCATCGATGACTGGCGCACCGGTGGGAAGCGCACCCTCACTAACGATTTGATGTTGCTGACGGGCAATTATGTGTTGCGGGTGGAATACTTCGAGGCGACCGGGCAGGCGCTCATCCAGGTGGGGTGGGAGAAACTGAACGTCTTCACCGACTGGAAGGGTGAGTACTGGACCAACCGGACGTTGGAGGGTGTTCCCACCCTGGTGCGCAACGATGCACGCCTGGATTTTGCCTGGGGGACAGACGCGCCGTACCCCGGCTTGCCTGCCGATAACTTCTCGGCCCGCTGGACGCGCGCATTGACGTTTGAGGCGGGTAATTATCGTTTCCGGCTGATGATGGACGATGGCGCGCGGCTGTGGGTCGACAATCAGCTTGTCATCGATGAGTGGCGCGACGGCGCGGAACGCGAGCGGATTGCTGATATGGCTTTAGCTGCCGGGACGCACAACCTGCGCGTCGATTATTACGAGAGCGCCGGCGCCGCCCGCGTGCGGTTAGTCTGGGAGAAAGTCACGCCTACCTTCCCCGATTGGAAGGGGGAATACTGGAACAACACGATGCTATCCGGGACGCCAATGCTGGTGCGCAACGATCCCAAGATCGACTTCAACTGGGGCCCGAACGCGCCCGCGACGGGCCTGCCGGTGGATAATTTCTCTGTGCGATGGACGCGGGAGTTGACCGTGACGGCGGGCGTCTATCGCTTCATGGCCGTGGCCGACGACGGAATTCGGATTTTCGTCAACAACACGTTGATTCTTGACGAATGGCGCATCAGCGCAGGCGATGTGGCGTATCAGCGCGAAGTGCAGTTAGGCGCAGGAAAGCACACGATTGTCGTGGAGTACTTCGAGTTGGATGGCAACGCTCTGCTGAAAGTGGGCATCGACCGCATCGGCGACTTGCCCACGTCCACGCCCACGATTACACCGACCCCCACGATCACGTTGACGCCAACCGTGACATCGACGCCGACACCCACGCTATCGCCCACGCCGACTCTGTCACCCACGCCAACCGAAACGCCGACGATCACGCCTACGCCCACAGAAACGCCGCCTGCCTCTGGCGGGAATCCGTGAATCTGACCGACTAAAAACTCCCGATGGTGGATGTCATCGGGAGTTTTTTTGTCGTGTTATACCTTCTCGCCGCACTCTGGGCAGAACTTCGCGCCCGGCGTCAGCTTCGTCCCACAGTTCTGGCAGTGCTGCGCGGATTGGAGCTTGGTTCCACACTCCGGGCAGAACTTGGCGTTGGTCGCCAGTGGGGCGTGGCAGTTGGGACACGAGGCCACGATGGTCTCCCGCCAATCTTTCTCGCTGAGGTGCTTGTCTTCTTCGGCCATCGCGGCGTGCGCCCACACTTCTTCGACGGAACGGCTGGATTGGGCGGCGGACATTTCGACCCCCAGGTCCGGCGCGCAGTCTTTGCACAGCCCACGCTTGGTATTCCAGCAGCTCTTTTTGCACACCCACGCCGAGCAGCGCGGGCACTGGATAAAGTTGGGGCGAATCTTCTCCGAGGCCTGCGTAAAAGCTTCGTCGTGCGCCTTCTGCCAGGCCGCCGAACGCGCGCGTTCTGCGACGTTGGCGGCGGAGCCGAAGATGCCCCCGAACAGACTGCTCGCCGTATCCAGCACCGAGGCTGCCGTCCCCATCGCCCACGCCTGGAACGGCGTGCGATACCCCGTCCCGCAGCGGTTGCAATGAAATTCGAACTGAAAGCCTCGATCGTTGCTCAGATCGCTGTAATTCGAAACGAACTCGATTTCTTCCGTCATTGGTACAATGCCTCCTGTAAAATAGTCGTTAGTCAGATAGTTCGATAGTCGTCAGTCAGGTTGTCTGAACGTCTATGGAAGGGATAGCTGGATTGTATCACGTTTGGTTATTTGTGTAAGTGGCGAACGTGTAGCGCGAGTTGCCAACTCGCGCTACAACCAAATCGTTGGATAGGTGTTAGTCTGGCAGGTCCGAACGTTCTGGGTCAGGTATTGTTGCATTGTATCACGTTTGGTTATTTGTGTAAGTGGCGAATGTGTAGCGCGAGTTGCCAACTCGCGCTACATTTATTGATGTTGGCGCTTCTTCTTGCGCAGCGCCACGAGGATCAGCACGACGGCGACGCCGGCGACGACGCCGGGCAGCCAGGCGGGGGGTTCGGGGAGGGGTTCGGGCAGTTGGGCGGGCGGTGTCTTGGCGGCATCCCAGTTGACTTTGCTGGCGCGCGCGCCGGTGGTGTTCGCGCCGGTAAAGTCCGCGCCGGTCACGTCGACGCGCTTGAGCGTGCTGCCGGTGAGGTCGGCTTCGGTCAGGTCGGCATCTTTGAGGTTGGTCCCCGTGAGCTTTGCGCCGAGCAGCTTCGCCCCGCGCAGGTGGCTGCCGGTCAGGTTCACGCCCATAAAGGCGCTGTCCGTCAGGTCGGCACCGACGAGGTCACTCTTTTCGAGGTTGATGCCCAAGAATTTGGCGCCCATCAGCCTGGCCTTGCTGAGCACAGCTTTGAGCAGGTTGACGCCCATAAACTTACCGCCCACGATGTCGGCGTTGGCGAGGTTCGCATTCGCCATCTCCGCGCCCGCAAAAAGGCCGCCGGGCATGTTCGCGCCCGACAGGTTCACGCCGGGCATTTTCACGCCGGCAAACTTCACGCCCGCCAGGTCAAGGCCGCTGAGGTCGGCGCCGGTCAAATCGCGTGTCGTGTGTAATGTCTCAAACACCTGCTCGCGTGTTAGTTTACCGACGAGCTGGGGTGTGGTGGCTGTTTCTTCACTCATTTCGATGTCTCCTTTCGCATATCGTTAATTGAAAAAAATGCCCGTGCTGTGTTTCGCACGGGCATATATAGATACGGGAGCCGGAGGAGGAAAGTTGCGGTGATTCTGACGGCGTGGTCAGGAGACCGGCCCAAGCGCGGAGAACCTAAGGCCGCCAATTACCTCCACCAGGGCGGACGGGCATTTGCCCAGGGCCGCCGAACCTACCGCCCGCGCCCCCACCGGTGACGATGCTCGAAATCGTGAAGCTGGCGACCTGCGAGCCGGGCGTGTATGTCCCGCCTGTGTAAAGGCCGTCGGTCGCCGTCCCGCTCGAACTGCCGCCAACGTAGACGGTGTACGTCTCCCCATTCTTGAGTTCCGGCGAAGAGAACACGACCGACTGGTAGGCTTTGGTCGGCGCAAAGGTGAGCACTGCTGTCCCGTCCGCCGCGACGAGGCTCACCAGGGTGTCGGCGGCCTGCGGCGACGCGAAGGTCTGCATCACGGAGTACTGCGTGGAGGACGCGCTCGGCGCTTGCGCCATCCCCGCGCTGCCGACCGCGATGAGGAACCCGCCGGTGATGTTGAATGTGCCCATATAGTCCAAGGCGCCGTTCATATTCTCCGTCGGCCCGTTGATGATCACGGTTCCGCCGGTCATCTCGATTGGGCCGTTCGCGTCGATGCCGTCGCCCAACGCATCAACGAAGACGTACCCGCCGTTTATGTACAGGAAGTAATTGCCAGACGCAACGAACTGATTCATCCCCGGACGTCCGTTGACCGCCGATCCGTCCGCGCCGCCCGCGGTGTTGAAGCCGTCGTCGCTGGCGGTCACGTGGATCGTCCCGCCATTGATCGTGATGACGGCGCTCTCGACGCCCTCGTAGGATTGGGTGATGTTGACGTCGCCGCCGTTGATGGTCAGGCTTGCGTCGGCGTGGATGCCGTCGTCGCCAGAAGCCAGCGTGAGGATGCCGGCGTCAATGGTCAGACTGCCGTTGGAATGGAGCGCGTCGTCCGCCGAGTTGATGGTGATTGTGCCGCCCGTGATGGTCAAGTCGGCGACGGCTTTCAGACCCTTGGCGCTGTCGGCAGGTTTGTTGGGATTGCCCTCCATCATCCCGCGCCCCCACATTCCGCCGCCGCTGACGCTTGTGTTGCCACTGCCGCCGCCCGTCGTGATGGCGATGTCGCCCCCGCTGATCAGCAGGCTGGTTTGCGCCTGGATGCCGTCCAACCCCGCGGTGATATTGAGCGTGCCGCCTTCGATGGAGATGAAGCCTTTCTCCGCCTCTTCCTCGTTGGTGGACTGTAGCCCATCGGCGCCCGCGTTGATGGTGATCGCGCCATCCCTGATCGCAATCGAATCCCGCCCCTTGAGGCCGTCGTTGACGGCATTGACGGTGATCGTCCCGCCGGTAATCTTGAGGTCGTCCTGGCTGGTGATGCCGTTGTTGTAGTTTGCGTTGACGGTGAGCGCGCCGTCGCCGTTGATCGTCAGATCGTCGTGGCTGAAGATCGCGGCGTTGGGTTCGTCGGACGCGGGGTCCGCGAAGACGTAAGCCTCCCCATCGGTCACATAGTTCTGTGTCCCTGCGGCCAGGGTGACGACGACCTTCTCCGCGTTGGCGACGTAGATGGGCGCGCTGGTGGAACAGAAGAGTTGCACGCCGTTCAACGTGAGTCGCACCGTTTCCTCGTCCGCTGTGTCGACGACGATCTGCCCGTCGTTCAAGACGCCGCTGATCTCATACGTTCCGGCGGAGGTGATGGTGACGATACTCCCATCCACCGTTGCGCCGTTGCCTTCCACCGTGATCATATTTCCTGCCAGCGTGATGACGGTTGCGGCGGGATTGTTGTCGGCGTCCAGGTCTTCGGCCTCGTATTCGACGGTGATTGGGACGAGGGTAGCTGCCGTCGTCGGCTGCGTCGTTGCGACCGGCACCGTCGTGACCCTGGTTGCAGGCTGGAACGTCGTCACGATTGGGGGTGAGGCGGCGGTTTGATTCGAACAAGCCGTGAGTGTGGCGATAAGCAGGACTGCTGATACAAAAGCCATTATTTTCTTCATCGTGATTCTCCTTGTCAGTGTTTTGTGAATTGGTTATCCGGCGCCACCCGCCACTCTTGCTCGAAGAGTGATCTGTGCGGTGCGGACCTGGTTGGCGGTTGGTTCTGCACGTGTGGTTCGACGTAGTCGATTTTGATCTCGGCGACGTCGTGCAGGAAGTCGAGCTTGCCGACCTCGCAGCGGGTGATGTCCAGTCCGGTGCGCGCGCGCAAGTCGGCCAGCAGGGCCTGGTGGTTCTCCGGCTTGATCAGCTCGATGCGTTCGTAGGTGATGGTCTTGTGGCCCACGTACTGGAAGCCCCAGCCC
>JAIOAS010000174.1 GCA_019873725.1 Chloroflexota bacterium
GATCCGACGGACGTGGAACGCAAGATCACGCCGCGCACCAAAGTCATCATTCCCGTTCACATGAATGGCCTGCCGAGCAATATGGACGCCATTATGACTGTCGCCCGCCAGCACAACGTCAAAGTGCTCGAAGATGCGTGCCAGGCCGACGGCGGTTCTTACGGCGGCAAGCGCCTGGGATCGATGGGTGACGCGGGGGCGTTCTCGTTCAACCACTACAAGATTATCAGTTGCGGTGAGGGCGGCGCGCTCGTCACGGATGATGAGACGATCTACCACCGCGCGCTCGTCTTCCACGACGGCGGATCGGTCTTCCGCGACCACGCTTCGCAAATCACCACGCCGTTCTTCGCGGGGATGAACTTCCGCATCAACGAGATTCTCAGCGCCATCTTGCGCGTGCAACTGACGCGGCTCGATGGGATGCTGGATGCAATGTTGACCGAAAAGCGGTTGCTGATCCAGGCATTGAGTGACGTGAGCGGCTTCACGTTCAACCCGATTCACGACGTCGAAGGCGATTGTGGCACAACGGTGGCGCTGCTCTTCGAGACGCCGGAGCGTGTGCGCCTCGCGCTGGATCGCCTGCACGAGCAGGGCGTGCGCGCCGACACGCCGATCGACAGCGGCAGGCACGTCTACACCCACTGGGAGCCGGTGCTCAAGCAGCAGGGGGCGCATCATCCGGGGATGGATGCCTACAAGCGGGCCGCAGTCCCGGTCGAATATTCGCCGGATATGTGCCCGCGCACACTGGACATCCTGGCACGCACCCTCTTTCTCTATACCGACCCGACCCGCCCGCGTGCCGATCTCGATGTGATGATCGAGAAAGTGCGGCAGGCGCTTTTGGGGCTGTAGCTGGTTATGAGAATAAGGTTGTTCCCCAATAACGCCAGGTGTGATTAGAACGCAGATTTTCGCTGATGCACGCAGATCATTTCAGGAAATCAGCGGAAATCTGTGCGAATCTGCGTCCAAAACCGGGCCGGGGCTTATTCAGGAACAAGTCTAATGACAATTCAACCGCGAATCACGTGAACTTCCGTGAATTTTTAAGAAGATAAACCATATCAGTCTGAGTATCACGATGCGTCCCCGTTCTGGTCTGGATCTGGCGATCCAGACCAAGGAAGATAAACCATATCAGTCTGAGTATCACGATGCGTCCGTGTGGTCGCGCCGGTGGCTAGAAATAGACAATTGACATCTTTTTAACTTATGCTAGACTGATCTTGTATCTGATAAACTCTGCTCTTAGGGAGGTGTCCATGCGCGGGAGAAAAATGCTTAGTATCATCCTGGTTGTGGTTGTTGGCGTGGCTTTTATCGGTTACTTGCTGCTGAATAATATGAAAAAATCTGCTCAAGAATCCGAAACATTAGCCCCGGGAACAGCTACTCCACTCCCTTATGTCAATATTGTCGTTTCGGCCCAAAATCCGATCCCGCGCGGTTGGCATTTCACTTCCGGTGATGGGGCAGCGTCTGTCAAGCAATGGCCAATAGATGAACTACCCTCTGCAGGTTACTTCAGTTCTCTTGAGCAGCTCGACAACATGTATGCAGTGGAAGATATTCCGATGGGCAAACCAATCCTGCCGAGTATGCTGTCCGAAAAGCCTATCGCTGCTTTCCCAGAGGGACGGGTAGGCTATGGCGTGCCGATGGATGTGCAAGGCGGCCTCGGTTGGCATATCAAAGAAGGCGATCATGTCGATGTGGTGGCAGCAATCAAATTGGTGAACACAGATCCTGAGTTTCAGAGCCAGATGCCCAATTTGTTTCAAACCATCCCTGAGCAGCCCACCGGTGAGCAAGACTCAACTGTCTCCTCACTTAACGGTGTCTATGGTCGTTTTGAAACTCTGCCCACCGGTATGGCCGCTATGATTTTTCCCAACGGCGATCCTTTCCCTCAAATTGTTGTGCAGATGATAGTGCAGGATGCGATTGTGTGGCGTGTTGGGGCACAATACGAGCTGGAGGTTGAGGGTGCTGCTGCCGTTTCAGCGGCGGCAACGCCAGTACCTGGCGAAGGTGGGGGAGTCCTGCAGCCGCAACAGCAACCGCAGCCTACACCGGCTGCTGCTGCTTCTGCTGCTGCTATGCCGATGCACCGTAGTGACATAGAATTGGTTACACTGTTGGTAACGCCGCAGGATGCACTCATTTTGAAGTATCTCTATGAGATTGGGGCGGATTTGGACCTGGTGTTACGTGCCCCCAATGATACAAACTACTGGATTACCGGCGCGGTATGGAGTCGCTATATTTTGGATCGTTACCAAATCCCGCAGACTCCCTCTGATCTGCCGGTTGCGCCGACTAATTTGCGTATCCCGCTTGAGTTGACACCGTATGTAACACCTTCTGTAGAGGCTGAACAATAGCAGGATGTGGCTCTAGCAGATTGATTCTATAGAGGGATTGATTCAGACGAGATAAACCCCCGCCTCGAAAGGGCGGGGGTTTACAAGTATGATGAAACGCCATTCTAACCAAATTCCGATAGTTCGGTGTACCGGTTTGGGCGATCCAGATGCATCAAGTGCCACCGGTGGATCAACGAAGACTGTCACAGCGCCTGAAAGCAGCGGACTCAAAGCTTTGTTTTTTGTTTCCGCCGCCACCTTGATGTTCGAGATCAACCTGACACGTCTTTACTCCGTCGCCCAATTTTACCATTTTGCCTTCATGATCATCAGCCTGGCGATGCTCGGCTTTGGGGCCAGCGGCGCGTGGCTGGCGCTTTTCCCGCGCCTGGGACGCAGCCATCCGCATCGTACGCTTGCATGGTTGGCCTGTGGATATGGTATCACGAGCCTCGGCGCGTACCTGGCGCTCAACTGGCTGCCTTTCGATTCCTTCAGCATTGCCTGGGATCTTCGTCAGGTTGTGATCCTGGTGGTGCAGTACATCGTTTTGTCGCTTCCGTTCTTGTGCAGCGGTGCGGTGCTGGGATTGCTCTTCAGTGTCTACCCGCAGCGGGTGGGGCGGCTCTACGCGGTCAACCTGACGGGATCGGCGTTGGGATGTGTGCTGGCCCTCCTCGGCCCCGCGTGGGTGGGCGGCGAGGGGATCGTGTGGCTCAGCGTGATTGCCGGAGGCGGCGCAGCGCTGGGTTTTATCTGGCCTGAACGGCGGGGGGCGCTTTCGTTCGGTGCGCCAGAGCGTGTCATTGGCGTGCTTGCGGGGATGGTGATGCTGGGCGGCATCGCGCTTTTGCTGACGTCACCGCCCGTGCTGGACGTGCGCCTTTCGCCCTACAAAAGCCTCAGCTATGCCCTGCAATATCCGGGCGCGCGGATCATCTCGCAGTGTTGGAATGGCTTCTCGCGTGTGGACGTCGTCGAGAGCGCGGGTATCCGCTCGTTGCCGGGCCTCAGCTATCGCTACATGGACGCGCTGCCACCCCAGCGCGGCTTGCTCGTCGATGGCGACGACCTGAACCCCATCCTGGCGCTTTCTCCCGCCACGACGTCGGCGGCCGACCTCGTGTTTACCGGTTATCTGCCCTCCGCCATCGCTTACCAACTGCGACCAGACGCGCGCGTACTGGTGTTAGAACCGCGCGGCGGGCTGGAGATGTGGGTTGCCCTGGCCCAAGGCGCAGCGCACGTCACCGCTGTGGAGGCCAACCCGCTCATCGTCGCTGCTGCGGGGGACATTTATCGCGCGCCTCGAGTGACGACAAGGCTCGAAGAGCCGCGCAGTTTCGTCCGCCGCACGTCTTCCCGTTACGATGTCGTCACATTGCCGTTGACGACGCCCTATCGCCCTATCCGTTCCGGCGCATATAGCCTCTCCGAAGACTACCGCTACACCGTCGAAGCCTTCCGCGATTATTTGTACGCGCTTGCGCCCGATGGCGTGCTCGTCGTCACCCGCTGGCTGCAAACCCCGCCGAGCGAGTCACTGCGCGCGTTTGCCCTCGCCGTCACTGCCGTGGAGCAGACCGGCGGCGATCCGGCGCAGCAGATCGTGGCCTTTCGTGGTTACGCCGCGCTGACGCTGCTGGTCAAGACTGCGCCGTTCACTCCCCCCGAACTGGACGCCATCCGCGCGTTTGCCGCTGAACGCGCCTTCGATATGGTCTACGCGCCGGATATTCGTCTCGACGAGGTCAACCGTTTCAATGTCCTGGCGGAGCCGGCGTACTACCAGACCTTCACCGCTCTGTTGGCGGCGCAGGATCGCGCGGCATGGTACGCGGCCTATCCATTCGATGTGAAGCCGCCTACCGATGCCCATCCCTTTTTCGGCCATTTCTTCAAATGGGCGCAGGCGCGGCAGGTGTGGGCGGAATTGGGCAAGACCTGGCAGCCGTTTGGCGGTGCGGGATACTTTGTGTTGGTGGCACTGTTGCTCCTGGCGGTCGGCGCGGCGACGGTGGTGATCTTGTTGCCGGTGGCGGCACTGCGGCGGGGTGGGGGCGTGGGCCGGCGTGCCGGATTGGTCTACTTCGGTCTGCTGGGGCTGGGATTTATGCTGGTGGAAGTTCCTCTCTTGCAACGCTTTATCCTTTTCCTCGGTCATCCCGCCTATGCGATGACGACGGTGCTGTTCGCCATCCTCCTTTTCTCCGGAATTGGCAGTGCGCTCTCGCAACATATTTCGACGCGTCTGGCGTTGGCGCTCCTCGTGGGGTTGATCGGTGTGTATGCGGTGGGATTGCCGTGGCTTTTCGCGCGGACGCTCGCATTGCCGCTGGGCGCGCGGATGCTCGTCGCGGCGCTGACCCTGACGCCGGCCGGCCTGTTGATGGGGATGCCGTTCCCTCAAGGGTTGCGGCGGTTGGGCGAGTTGTCAACTCGCCCTACATTGTTATTGCCTTTCTTCGAAACGCGCAGCCGGGGCGCGTCCAAGTTGGGCGAGTTGCCAACTCGCCCTACATTGTTAGTACCGTGGGCGTGGGGGATCAACGGCGCGCTATCGGTCGTCGCGTCGGTGTTGGCGGCCCTGTTGGCGCTCTCGTTCGGCTTCGACGCGGTGTTGCTCTGCGGAGCGTTGTGCTATGCCGGCGCGTGGCTGACGGCCGGTCAGGGGATCACCGGTGTGCTTCCGTCGCCGCTTACCCCTGCGCCGGTAAACGGCACAAAGATGACGCCGCCCATGTTGTAGGCGTGCATCTCCTCCCCTTCCTTCACGAACTTCCAGAGGCTCTGGTAGCCGCCCGGCGGGCCGATGGGGATGACCAACCGCCCACCGTCCTTGAGTTGTTGTGCCAATGGCGCGGGCAAGTGATCCGGCGCGGCGGTGACGATAATGGCATCGAACGGCGCGTACTCCTCCCACCCGTAATAGCCATCTCCTTGTTTGACATGGACGTCGGTATAACCCAAATCACGCAGCCGGTTCGCGGCTTGTTCGGCCAGTTGCGGCACAATCTCGATGCTGTACACGTCAACGTCATCCAGTTCGGCCAGCACCGCTGCCTGGTAGCCGGACCCCGTGCCGATTTCCAGTACCTTCTCCCCCGGTTGTAAATCCAGCAATTCCGTCATCCAGGCCACGATGTAGGGCTGTGAGATCGTCTGCCCGTAGCCGATGGGCAGCGGATGATCGGCATACGCCTGGTCGACGTAATCCGCCGGCACGAACCGGTGGCGCGGCACCGTCTGCATCGCGCGCACCACATCGGGATCGGAAACGCCGCGCTCCACGATGGTCGATTCAACCATAGCCAGTCGCTTCTCTGCAAGCACGTCTTCTTCGAACGCCGGCATGGCCGTTGCGGACGGCGCCGTTGTCGAGGGTGACGAAGAAGTGGACAGTTCAGAGGGAGAGGTAGGAAATGCAGTTATATACACCACAAGCCCAACGACGACGCCCACGACCAACACCGGCCAAAACTGCCGTATTCGTGTGCGTATCATAGTGTCCTCCCAAAATCTCGTCCAGCCGAGACCTGAATTCGTTCATTCGTTGCCCTATTCGTGATCGGCAACCTGCCACCTGAATAGCTACCCAAAGATTTGACTTTTTACCGAACAAAAATACTATTGGAACCGAGCGTCAATGAAGATTGTGAGTAAGATTCAGAACGGGTGAGAGGGGAGCGATGGAAATGACATCTACCGCAGTGATGACCCTGGTAAAAATGGTAGAATCTCTGCCCGACGCCGCGCAAGAGCAGGTGGTAGAACACTTGCGTGAATACATCACCACTTTGCAGGATGAACTGCAATGGAATGCTACATTCAAGAAAACCCAATCGCAATTGGCTGCTGCTGCGCGTCGCGCTAAACAGGAAATCGCAGAGGGCCGGGCGACTCCGCTAGATCATCGCCAGCTATGAAATCGCAGACTTTGCCCTCATTCTGGGAAGCCTATCGAGCCTTGAATGATGACATCAAACAGTGTGCCCGCAAAGCTTACCGGTTATGGGAAGAAAACCCGTTTCATCCCTCCTTGCACTTCAAGTGCATCAATCGTGAAGAAGACGTTTGGTCAGTCCGTATCACCTTGGGCTATCGCGCCGTAGGCATTTTTGAGGGCGATACCGTGACCTGGTTCTGGATCGGTAGTCACGACGAGTACGAGCACTTCTTTGCTTAGAAGACCTTGGGTGAGGCGAAAGTAGCTCACGCCTCACGCACATGCATATCCCCGTACACCACCCACTTGTACGTCGTCAGCGCCTCCAGCCCCATCGGGCCGCGCGCGTGGAGCTTCTGCGTGCTGACGGCGACTTCTGCGCCCAGGCCGAACTGCCCGCCATCATTGAAGCGCGTGCTGGCGTTGACGAAAACTGCCGCCGAGTTGATCGCGTTGACGAAGCGGGTGGCGTTGCCCCAATCGTTGGTGAGGATGCCGTCGGAGTGCTCCGTGCTATGCGCCTGGATGTGGGCGACCGCCTCATCGAGCGTATCCACGATCTTGATACCGAGGATGAGCGCCAGCCATTCCTGATCGAAATCTTCCGGCCCGGCGGCGACCACGTGCGCGCCGGCGGCATTGTTCTGCAAAATCGCCAGCGCGTCGGGTGTGACTCGCAGTTCGACGTTGCTGCGCGCTAATCGTTCCGCGAGCGATGGCAAGAATTCCGCCGCCACCGCGCGATGCACCAGTACCGTGTCCAACGCATTGCAGACACTTGGACGCTGCACCTTCGCGTTCTCGATCACGTCCAGCGCGCGCACCAGATCGGCGCTGGCGTCTACGAACAAGTGACAGATGCCGATCCCGCCGGTGATGACGGGGATCGTGCTCTGCTCACGGCACAGCCGGTGCAGGCCCGCGCCGCCGCGTGGGATGATCATATCCACATACTCGTCCAGGCGCAAAAGTTGGCTCACCAGCGCGCGATCGGGATTGGCGATGATTTGCACGGCTTCCAGAGGCAGTCCCACCTTGCCGAGTGCGGCCTGGATCACGGCGACCAGCGCCAGATTGCTGCGTAACGTCTCGCTGCCGCCGCGCAGGATGACGGCGTTGCCGGTCTTGAGCGAGAGCGTGGCGATGTCGATGGTGACGTTGGGCCGCGCCTCGTAGATGACGCCGAGCACGCCGATGGGGATGCGGCGACGGCTCAGGCGGATGCCGTTGGGCAGCAGCCGGCCTTCGATCTCCTCGCCAACCGGATCGGGCAAGCTGACGACCTTGCGGGTATCCGCCGCCAATCCGGCCACGCGCTTCTCTGTCAGGAGCAGGCGATCCAGCAGCGCGTCACTCACGCCCTTCGCCCGCGCATCGGCGATGTCGAGCGCGTTCTGCGCCAGCACCGTCGCCGCCCGCGCTTCGAGTTCATCCGCAATCGCCAGCAACGCCGCATTCTTCTGCGCCGTCGTCAACAGCGCCAATTCCCGGCTCGCCGCCTTCGCCGCACGGCCCATCGCGTTCAAGTCCACGAGTATACTTGCTTCATTCATGTTTTCCTCATTTCAGTCGGGTAGTCGGGTAGTCAGGTAGTCAGATAGTCAGGTAGTCAGGTAGTCAAGTAGTCAGATAGTCAGGTAGTCATAGTCAGGTAGTCAGATAGTCAGGTAGTCTTGTGACTACACGACTACACGACTACACGACTAACGACTACACGACTACAAGACAATCATGTCGTTACGGTGCACGGCCACCGCGCCGTATGTGTAGCCTAGCCGCTCGGCGATGTGGTCGGAGTGGCAGCCTTTGATTTGCCGCAGGTCGTCGCTGGTGTAGCGGATGATGCCGCGCGCGATTTCGCCACCGTCTTCCTTGAGAATGGAGACGGTGTCACCCCGGTCGAAGCTGCCGTGGACGGCGAGAATACCCGCCGGCAGCAAGCTGCTCCCCCGGCGGCTCAGGGCGTGCGCCGCGCCCTTGTCCACGACGACGTGCCCGGTGTGTGTGACACCCGCCAGAATCCAGCGTTTGCGGTTTTCGGGCGGCGTCTCCAACGCGGCGAAGTGTGTCCCCAGCGCCTCCCCTCCGACGATGCGCGTGAGTACGTTCGGTTCCGTACCCGCGGCGATGACTGCATCCACGCCGGCCCGCCGGGCGACGGCGGCGGCTTGCAACTTCGTCGCCATCCCGCCCACGCCCAATCCGCTGCGACTGCCGCCCGCCAGCGCGAGCAAGTGCTCGTCAATCACGTCCACTTCGTGGATGAGTTGCGCGTCGGGGTTCTCGCGCGGGTCGGCGGTGAACAACCCCGGCTGATCCGTGAGCATAATCAGTAGATCGGCGTTTGCCAGCACCGCCACGAGGGCCGAGAGGTTGTCGTTGTCGCCGATCTTGATTTCGTCGGTGGCGACGGCGTCGTTTTCGTTGATGACGGGGATAATGCGGTGTTCGAGCAACGTGTTTAGTGAGTCCTGCGCGTTGAGGAAACGGTGGCGGCTTTCCACATCCCCGTATGTCAACAGGATTTGCCCGATGTGGATGCTGTAAATCTCGAAGAAACGCTCCCAGGTGAGCATCAGCCGGCTTTGGCCCACCGCGGCGAGCATCTGCTTGTTGGCGACCGTGGCGGGCAGCTCTGGGAATCCAAGCCGTGCCCGGCCCACCGCCACCGCGCCTGAGGTGCAGATGATGACCTCGTGGCCTTGGTGGTGCAACTCGGCGCACTGCCGCACCAGTTCGACCATGTTCGGCAGACTCAGGTTACGGGTTCCGCCGGTCAGGACGCTGGTACCAACTTTGACGACAATACGTTTATGGGGGTGGTGGTTGGGTCTCATAGATGAAAGTATAGCATCGTCGTCATCACTTAAAAGTCGGCGTTGATGTTCCCTTCACGTTCATCGAGTGGGATATAAGGTCGTCCCACGGGCCCGACGTACAGTGAATCGGGCCGGATCAGGCGGTTGTTGGCGTATTGCTCCATCACGTGCGCCGTCCACCCGCCAATGCGGCACATGGCGAAGAATGGCGTGAGCAAGTCCACCGGAATGCCCAGCAGATGCAGCATCGGCGCGAGGTAGAAGTCCACGTTGGCGAACAGCCGCTTTCTTTCCCACACCGTTTGCGCGACTTTGTCTGCCAACTCGTACAGGTGGAAATCGCCCGATTGTGCGCACAGTTGGTAAAGCATATCTTTGATGAACGGCACGCGCGAGTCGCCCGCCTTGCGGTAGATGCGATGCCCGAAGCCCAGAATGCGTTGTTTGGCTGCTAGCTTTGCGTCGATGTACGGCTCGATATTGTCCAGCGTCCCGATCTCGAACAGCATCTCCAACGCGCCCTGGTTCGCGCCGCCGTGCAATGGCCCTTTGAGCGTGCCCATCGCCGACGTGATCGCCGCGCCCATGTCGGAGAGTGTGGAGGCCGTCACGCGTGCGGCAAACGTCGAGGCGTTGAAGCCATGTTCCACCATCAGCAGCATCGTCAGATCCATCGCTCGCGCTTCGGTTGGCGTGGGACGCTTGCCGTGCATCATGTAGAGGAAGTTGGCGGCATGGTCCAGTTTGGGATCGGGATGCACCCACATCTTCCCCTGGGACTCGCGGCAGTAGTAGGCGACGAGCGTGGGGAACTTAGCCGTCAGGTAGATCGCCTTGGCGAGGCGCGACTCGGGGCTGGTGTTGTCCTCGCCGGGATTGTCGGAGGCCAGCATGGAAACGGCGGTGCGCAGCGCATCCATCGGTTTCATATAGTGGGAGAGGAATCGCAGAATCTCGTAGATGCCGGCGTCCACCTCACGCTCGGCGGCCAGGGCTGCTTTGAACGCCCACAACTGATTGCGGGTCGGCAGCTCGTTCGTCCACAGCAAATAGACGACCTCTTCGTAATTGGAATGTCTAGCCAGATCTCGAATATCGATACCGCGGAACTGCAATGCGCCAACGTCCCCGTCGATATCGCAGATCGCCGTGCGCCCCGCCAGGACCCCCTCAAGTCCCTCGTAGACGCGCTGCTCCGGTGGATAATCGCCCAACAGTGTTGGCAGCCGGTTATCCGTGACCAGCATACTTTCCACCCTGAACCCCGTTTTCATCTCCATCGCGCTCCTCCTTGTTGAACTGAACTATGGCTGGTGCTTATCGCATAGCTAAAAAAATCAGCCTACCGAGAACCGGTAGGCTGATTTCTTCTTTGGCTAAATCCCAGGTAGCCCTAACCGGCCCTCCCCAAGGTGGAAGGCTTAGGCTGCTGAGCCGGGATTAAGACGATGTTATGCGTTTTCATACTGTCACTTCTTTTTATGAGACATTGTGAAAAACTGTCTCTATATTAGCCGAAATTCGTTACTTGTCAAATTGCGGCCCGCAGAGCCGCTGTGAACGCCCGCGCAGCCTCCGCCGGGTGCTCTGCCGCGCCGATCACCTTGATGAGTGCGCTGCCAACGATGACGCCATCCGCGATTTGCGCCACCTGCGCGGCTTGCGCCGGTGTGGCGATGCCGAACCCCACCGCCAGCGGCTTGTCCGTGACCGCGCGCACGCGGGCAACGAAGTCCGCCAGATCGGGCGGCAGGCTCTCCCGCGCCCCTGTCACGCCGATAAGCGACACGAGGTAGACGAAGCC
>JAIOAS010000175.1 GCA_019873725.1 Chloroflexota bacterium
CCTTCAACACGGGAAAGCCCTTTCATCACAATATCGGATACATCCTGCCTGTCCGTTGCGATGGGGGGGCCGTCACCCAGGTCTTTAACCGACGCATCAGCAGGTGTTTCGCCATCCGCGGATAAAAGTTCGTCCGATGACGTTTGATCCGGCAATTTCTCATCCGGCGAAGTTTCGTGAGGGGATTGTGCCCCCGACGCCGTCACGCTTGCCGATTCTTCCCCCAACATCAAGCGAACGTAGGTGCGAGGGACCCCCAGAGCTTCGCCCAGGTTGGTCACAGCAGACCTCAGGATCACCTCCATATCGACCGAGCGGCGGATGTCCTCGGTGATCTCACGGGTGATGCGCTCGCGCGCCTCGCGGCGTTGGGTCTCCTGGTACAGACGGGCGCTCTCCAAAGCCGCGCCGAGCTGTTCGGTCAACATCTCGACCAGGGCAATCTCATCTTCAGCCCAACTGGATTTGTTCAGCCGCAACGCGCCGATGCTGACGCCCTCGCGGACCTGGATCGGAACGGCCAAAGTGGTTTCGGCCTGCTCTGCTGCCGGCTGGACGATGGTACGCCCGGTTTGGCGCGCCTGCTGCATGACCGCGGGCTTTTCTCCGGCGGCCGGACGGATGACGCCCGGTGCGTCGGCGAGGAGGCGCAGGCCCCCTGCGGTGGTGCTTTGCGCAAACGACATCTCTCGCCAGGCTTCACGGCTGACTGCTCCATAAGCGCGCTGTTCCGCGGCCAGCGCGGCCTGGCTCTGGGCAAAGAGTTGCGCGCTCTCAATCGCAATCGCCAACTGATCGGCCAACAAATGCATGACTTCAATCATCTGGTCGGTCAAGATACCGCTTTCCGTACTGTGCAAGTCCAGCGCACCGATCAGGCGATCTCCGGCAATCAACGGCAACGCCAACTCAGAGCGGGTACGCGGGAACGGCGTGCCGGCAAACGAGACCGCGTCCGGCCCGGTGTCCGCTATCACGCGGAGTTCACGTTTAGCCATCACCATCCCCAAGGGGTCGCCTGGCGCGCCCGGTGTCAGACGGTAATCTTGCGCCATCAGCCTTTGTCCCTCAATGCTATTTGTGCCACGCAACACGGCGGATTCTCCATATTCATCCATCAAAAACAGACCCACGTGATAAAACCCTGTCTGCTCGGCAATCAGCTGCGGCATCCGAGACACTAACACATCCAGCTCGCGTAAGGAGGCGGCAACACGGCCCAATTCGATGGCAGTCAATAACAGCGCCGAGCGGGATTGCAAATCTTGGGTGCGAGCCGCCACACGTTCTTCGAGCGAGCGGCGGATGGCGTCCAGCTCACGGTTGGCCTCTGCCTGGGCCTGGGCTGCAAGCCGCGCGCGCCGCATGGCGTCTTGCATACTCTTCATCGCATAGCGCAGTAAAAAACCCGCTATCGGCAAAACCGCAAAAATGGCGACTATGTCAAAATTGGAGGCCGGCGTAACAACCGGCAAGTGGCCGCTTTTTTCCAGGTACAAAGCCCCGGCAACGCTCACCAGAGCCAACACGGTATACCCTACCGCGCCACGCGGCCCCAACAGCAACGCGGCAAAAATCACAAAAATCAGGTGGATGAAACTGGTGCGCCCGCCACTAAACCCTTCTACCGTCCACAACCAGTAGGTCAAAATCAGCCACAAGATCAGCAAAACCCAGATCGCTACCGCTGCTGTCCATCCGCGGCGGATAAAGTACGGCGCCAATAAAACGGAAATGACCAGCATCGCTAAACCAAAATAAGGCGCTGTGTCAGTGATGTGGACAGGCATACCATAAAGCATGAAAACGAAAATATCCGCCACCAAAGCCGTCATCGTCAGCCCGAGGAGGACTGTCATCAACAGCCGTGCGACCCGCTGTTGCTCATCATCTGCAAATACCGGCAATGTGAAGTAGTTTTTGATCCACTTGAACATAGTATCCCTCTACGCTTACAGCCCCCCCTGGATTCCTTCCGCTGGGGGGGAAACGGAAGCAGGCTCTGAAGGCGTTTCCTCGATCCACACTTCGGCTTCGGTGAGGCCCAGCGAAGTCCGCAGTTGATGAAGCGCCGTTTGCAATACGGTGGTGACATCCAAGGAGCGCCGCATTTCCGCCGTGATCTCGCGTGCCAGTTGCTCGCGGGCGGCGCGGCGTTGGGTGTCCTCGTAGAGCTGCGCCCCTTCGAGCGCCGTGCTCAGTTGCTCGGTGAGGGTTTGCAGCAGGTCGATTTCATGCGGTTTCCACGGTGTCCCATCGGATTTGCGTCCATCAATGACACCGATAACCTGATCCCGCACGCGGATGGGGATGGCCAGGTCATCGCCTGCGCCAACCGCCTGACCGGTCTGTACCGCCGTCTTCATCTGCGGCTCCCAATCCGTGAAAGGCACGACGCCGCTTTCATCGCTGGCAAAGGCGAGATCAGGGCGCGCGCGGAGCAGTTCCCGCCACGCTTCGCGTGCAACCCGTCCATAAGCGCGGCGCTCGGCAGCGATGCTCTCCTCGGCCCGGCGCAGTAGACGGATACTGCTGATGGCGACCGAGATTTGATCGGCCAGGGCCTGCAAAACATACACATCCTCATCGGTAAAAGCGTCAAGGACTGTATGCTGCACATCGAGCACACCGATGACTTCACCACGCGCCCGTAGAGGCAGGGCCAGTTCAGAGCGGGTTTCGGGCAAATTCGGGTTTCTGAGGAAATATGCATCGGCGTCAACATCCCGCGCCAGACGGTATTGTCCATAAGCTGCCACTGCACCAATGATGCCTTCTGCGCCAACTCGCAGACGCAGGCCTTGTTGCAACATACGCTGTCCCCCTGCACTGGAAGCCGCTTGCAACACCGCCCATTGGCGGTTGTCGTCCAGAAGAAAGACAGCAGTGTGGTAAAACCCGAATTGTCGGCTGATCACTGCAACGACACGTTGCAATAAACCCTGGAGATCGCGTTCCACTGCGGCAATCTCAGCCGCAATTTGTGTAGCAGCATTCAGGTAGCTGGTGCGGCGGTTCAGGTCTAGCGCGTGCGCCGCTGCCAGGGTCTCGACTTGCCGGTGCTGCTGTTCTGCTTCCGCAGCGTAACGCCGGGCAGACTCCAATGCCGCGTTCAAACTACGCAGCGCCAGATTGAGTGGTACCACCGTCAGGGCCAGGGCCAGACTGAGCACCACCCAGTTCGACATCAACCGATCCGGGAATAATACCGGCAACACGATACCGACAGCATCCGCAATCGCGATTCCCAAATAAACCAGGCTGCTGATGACGGCCAGGTTGAGCGCCGCCCGCCGTCCGATGATCAAACCGGCGGTGACGGTCAAGGCAACGTAGGTGGCGCCAATCAGGTGATGCCCCGCAGCCAGGAGCATCACAACACTGACGGGCAACCACACCCCGGCGATGAACACCATGCCGGCCTGACGCACCTGACCGCGTTGCAGGAAAAGTTTGGCGACCAGCAACGTCAGGAACATCACCCCGACCACAATCCCGCTACCCAGTTTTTGAGCAAAGACAAACACCGTCGCCAAAGCGCCAAGGATCACGACCCCGAACACGCTCAGAATCAGTGGATTGAGCAGCGCGGCGGTGCGAGTGCGATCCTCATCGCCGGCAAAGGTAGGGGACGCGAGAAATTGCCTGATTTTAGTCCACATCTGGGTGTCCTTTCTCGTCAAGCAGAACGGCATCCTCGCCTGGCTCTCCCAGGCGCACGACCAGGCGCTCCAGTTGCAGCGCCTGGCGGATTTCATCAGCCGCCGTCTTGAGCACGACCTCCACATCCAACGTCTCGCGGATGCGCCCGGTCACATCACTGATCAGACGCTCGCGGGCTGCGCGGCGCTGGGTTTCCTGGTAAAGCCGTGCTCCTTCCAAGGCCACATTCAACTGGTCGGTCATCGCTTCTAACAGTTCTATCTCTTGAGTACTCCAAACCGAGCCATCGGGCTTGCGACCATCAACCACACCAATGATCTGGTCGCGCACGCGGATCGGGATCGCCAGGGTGTTTCCGGCTTCCCCGGAGGCCAACTTACCGGTGCGCAACGCAGTGTACATTTCAGGACGCCACAGGTCGCCGGCCGGTCGCGTTGTGGTCCGATCACTCATAAAGTCCAGATCTGGCGACGCCAGGAGCAACTGCTGCCACGCTTCACGGGTCACTTCACCGTAGGCGCGCCGCTCGGCTGCCAGACTTTCCTGCACTTGGGCGAACAGGCGGGCATTGCTGATCGCCACCGCCACCTGATCGGCCATGGTCTGCATTGTACGGATATCATCTTGCTCGAACGCCGCTATCCGGTTGCTTTGGATGGTCATCGCACCGAGCACTTCTCCCCGCGCGCGCAGTGGCAAAGCCATCTCGGAGCGCGTTTCAGGCAGGTAGGGGTTTTCAAAGCGGACAGCGGCTTCGCCAACGTCCAATTGGATATCCGCCTGCCCGGTGGCTACACAACGCCCGATCATCGACTGCCCACCAACCTCCAACTGCCAGCCTTGCGCTATCATAGCCCGACCGGCCTCACCTGTTCCGGCGCGCAACACCGCCCAGCGCCCCGTCTCATCCAGCAGAAACAGCCCCACGTAGTAGAGGTCAAATCGCTGCCGCACGAGATCAACCACCTCGTGTAGCAACAGCTCCACATCGATCATCTCCGTGGTCGCCCGCGAAACCTCGGCCGCTGCCTCAAGCAATGCGGCGCGTTGTTGCCATGCCTCGGTGCGTTCCTTGACACGCTCTTCGAGGGAGGCGCGAATCTCCTGCAACTCGCCCAAACTCTGCGTCAGTTCAAGTTCGACGCGCCGACGGCGCATCACATTGAATACCAGAACGACGATAGCCGCAGATAACACCGCAAAACTGATGCTGACAATCCACACCAACTCCGCATATTGTTGGAAGAATGAAGAAGGTTTGTTGATGATAACGCTGTCTTCGGGCAACGCCGATTCAGCGATCCCCCAACGTTGCAACTGTTCATAATCGAACCTGTAGCGCGCCTGGGGCTCCTGCACCACCGGGATATCCTGCGGGCGTTCGCCGTTCAGGATGCGCACGGCGAGCTGGGCGGCACGTTCGCCCTCGGTCGTGCCGCTGGTCAGCTTACCGCCTACAATGCCATAGCCCAGACTGAAATCCCACAAACCATAAACAGGTACAGCACTGGCGTCTGCGATCAATGACGTAAAAACATCGTACTCGAAAAAGCCACCGGCGCTGTCCCGGAAAAAGAGAGTCAACAACACCAGGCTATCCGGTGTGAGTTGGCTAACTCGCTGGCGCACTTCGGCCATGGTCACATCTTCCAAATACACAAACGTGAGGTCGGGATAATTGGCTTCTAACCTGGCGAGTTGTTCATGCACGCGCCGCCCGGTCACAGACGTATCATTGACCACCACAATCTGGCGAGTCTGCGGATGTAAAGCAAGCGCGAGGTCCAGCGTGCCCTGCACATCGACCAGTTCACTCACCCCGGTAAAACGCTCGAATCCGGCCAGACGGGTCACATCAAAGTAATTCGCCCCACAGAAGACCACCGGGACGTCAGGGAAAAGCTCGTCCGCGTATTTGAACAAGAAATTCAGCGCCGCATCGTCGGAGGAGATGATCAAATCCAGATCTCTGGCGCCATATTTGACTCTATACAGGCGCGCCAATTCTGCCATGTACTCCGGCGTTTCCAGACGCTTCGTGTCCATATACTCGACCATCAGTTCCACGTTAACGTTGGCCGCCGCGAATGTCGCTTCAATGCCTTTGGTGATATCGTCGGAGAACTTGTAACCGCGATGGTACGAGTTGATGTACAGCACCTGCCGGCGTGGGCTCACCTGCGCTTGCGATGATCCCGCGGCCGGGACAAGCAACACACCCAGCACCAGGCCGATGATTGCCAGTTTATGCAGCACCCTCATCTGTTTTCCTCCATCTCCGCACCGGTGTTTTCCTCCCCTCATGCGTCGACAACCTCCGGCTGCGAAGCGCCGACAAGCGACAGCCGCACAACCACATCTTCGAGGTCGAGTGCCTCGCGCATCTGCTCGGCTGCCGTGCGCAGCACCGTTTCCATATCCAATGACTCGCGGATGCGCCCGGTGACTTCACCAATGAGTTGTTCGCGCGCAGCGCGGCGTTGGGTATCTTGATACAGCCGGGCACTTTCCAGGGCAACGCTCAGTTGCTCGACCAATGCATCGAGAAGTTCACGTTGCTCTGGCGTCCACGGCGTCCCCGCAGGCACATAGACATCGAGGCCACCGACGACCTGCCCGCGCACTTCAAGGGGAACAGTCAACTTATCCGGCCGCTTGTCCGGTTCGGTAGCTATGGCAGACGCGCGTGACGCCGGCTCTGTTTCTGCGGACAATGCACCATCCTCCGCAGGTAAAAGTCCGTGAGGGTCGTAACGCGCCAGCAGACGGCCGTGGGTGCGCAGTAGTTCCTGCCAGGCAGTGCGGCTGGCCTCGCCATAGGCGCGCTGGGCTGCCGCCAGAGCAGCCTGGGATTCCGCAAGGAGCCGCGCATTTTCAATCGCGGTGGCTAATTGGTCCGCCAGGGCCTGCAAGACCTCCACGTCATCTTGTGAGAACGCCACAGGTTCGACGCTCTGCACATCCAGCGCCCCAATGACCTCGCCGCGCACCAGCAGGGGGAGCGCCATCTCAGAACGCGTCGCAGGCATCTCCGGGTTGGCGTAATACAAGGCATCCGCGCTCACGTCCTGGGCAATGCGCGATTTGCCCGCCTGGGTCACATAACCGACGACGCCGACCCCTCCGACTTTCAAGCGATGGCCCCGCGCCAGCATGCGCTGTCCCTCCACCGAAGATGCGGCGCGCAACACCGCATATTCACCTGCCGCATCAAGCAAAAAGATGCCGGTATGATAGAAGCCAAAACGGTCCGAGACAAGCTGCGCGGCGCGTTTCAACAACGTTTCCACATCCTGGATGGTCACGGCTTCTCGCGCGACGGCGGTGGCTGCTTCCAACTGCCTACTGCGCTTAGCCAGATCAGACGTGCGCTCCGCCACCTGTAACGCCAAATCGGCCCGGCTTTGTTCCAGAGCTTGAGCCAGTTCACGACTGCGGGTCACATAGGTATTAAAGCGGGACGTATAAGAGGTCAACAAGAGCATCATGAAGACTCCCATGCTCACCACTTCAAGGGTCAGCGGTATCCAGGCATCCCAAGCGGTCGAAACAACCTCAGCAGCGACGAGATGCCCGCCGGTAAAAGCCCAGGCCATCCCCAGCATCGTCGCCAAGACAAGGCCAAGCGTGAGCAGCGCCGCCCGCACTCCCCAAAAGAGCGCGGAAATAAAGACCATCGTCAGCAAATAAACCCGGCTGCTGTCGCCAAGTCCCCGCGAGACAAAGACAACAACGGAGATGGCATAAAGTATCAATTGGATTCCCGTAACTTGCAACGTGTAAGGCGCCTGCCGCCACAGCGTCAGCAACACCAGAACAATATAGACCCCGATATAGACGCCCATAGCCCAAAGAAGGCCCCGCGAGTAAGTGGAATAGGAGCCAACAACGACCATCAGGCCACCAAAGATGAGCATCACCCGTAATACCCGGCGGATCAATTCCTGGCGCCAGAGCCGGATATCCTCCGCCAAGGGGGAGTATATCCGCTCAGTTGATTTTGTGTTATCCATTTTCATACAGATACACTCCAGTTGCACTCACGCTTGTTTCTCCGTATCCAACCGTACATCAAGGGCGAGAAGTCCCAACGCTTTCCCGATCTCGCGCGCCGCAGTCTGCAAGACGGTCTGCACATCCAAAGTCTCACGTATCCGGCCGGTAACTGCAGAGACTAATCGTTCCTGAGTCGCACGGCGCTGCGTCTCGTCGAACAAGCGCAAGCTCTCGATGGTCTGCGCAAGTTGCCCGGTGACGTCTTCGATCAAGGACAGCTCTTCCTCGGTCCAGGGCCGACCATCGGGATGCTGCCCACCAAGGGCACCCACGACTTGCCGATTGATGACCAACGGCACAGCAGCCCCGTCGGCCTGCGCCACGGGCGCGCCGCTGTCCACGGCTTTAGCCATCTGCGGTAACCACTCCGTCGTTGGGATAATCTGATTCTGCCGATAGGCAAAGCCCGGTTGCACACGGCCGGCTTCCACAACGGCTTGCCAGCTCTGCTCCGTGTAGCGGCGCTGCACCTCCTGGGCCTGCGTAAGCGCCGCCACCAGCGCATCCACGGTCGTGTTAAGATACTCGCCCAGGGCATGCAATTCACGGTCGCCTTCGACGTCCTCGTCGAGTTCTCCCACATCGACGCGCGCTGTGTATTCACCGGCAGCCACCCGCGACAAATAATCGACGTAGCCGGCCACCGTCTCACGGATGTGCAGCGCGGCGCGGGCCTCCCGCTCGCGGGCTTCGCGCTCGGCCGCCGCCAGTTCCGCGGCCTGCTGGCCGGCTTGCACCAGTTCAAGGCCACGCTGCCGCTCGGCAGTAATTGCCTGTTCGGTCTGACGAATGAATATGCCCGAAACCAGAACCGTCAAAATAAAAACTGCCAGAAAGAAGATGATTTCGATGAGCCAGCCGGTAGCAGCAGGCACAGGCACCGGCTGTATTAGCCGGGTGGCTTCCAGAATTGCCAGGGTCAGATAGACAACACCGGCAGTGATGGAAGCATGACGCAATGCCCGCATCTGCCCGATCAGTCCACCGATCACCGCTACCATCAAAAAACCGACGGTGGCCGGTCCGGTAATGCCACCGAGAAAATAGATCGCTGCCGTCAGGCCAACCATCAACGCGATGAGGAAAAATGTGATCGCCTGATTCAGTCGTTGACGGCGGAGCAGCCACAAACTGACCCCGTTGCATACAAGGAACCCCAGGGTTACCAGCACCATAGCCAGACTCGCGGATTGTGGTGTAGCAAACAGCAGATTGACGAAGACAATCAAGCTCACCAATGCCGCAACCATCGAAGCCTGAATGACCAACTGGGCCATCCGAATGCGCCGGGCTTGTTCTTGCATCTCAACGGGTGACGATTGAATGTTCATTAACATCCCTCTCTATTTTGAAGCACGCGCGATCTCGATACGCGCCAGCATGTCGGCCTCCAGTGCCTGGCCCAGTTGCTGCAGCGCGCGTTGAATCGCCTCATCGACCGAGAGCGCCCCACGAATCTGATCGGTGATCTCGCGCGTCAGGCGCTCACGCGCGGCGCGGCGTTGGGTTTCTTCAAGCAAGCGCAACGTTTCGGCGACAATGCCTATCCGCTCGGCGATCGTCTCTACCAGGGCAATTTCGTCCTCCGTCCAGCGCCGTTTCTGGTCTTCGTCGTGGATGCCCAACGCGCCAATGATCTGATCGCGCAGCGAAATCGGCGCAACCAATGCCGCGTGGTCCAGTGCCTGCGCGTTGCCGGATAAGGCGACCGTTTCCTGGCGGGTCAAAACCTCTTGTATTTCGGGCAAAACGTTGACATCCTGCAAGGGAGGAATACCAGGCCGCGTCACCTCGTAATCAGTTAACAAGGTCGATACCTGACGCCCACTCCAGGTTTCACGCACATACTGGCGTTGGACCATTTCCAGATCGCGCAGGGCGGTCTGCGTTTGTTCGAACAGCCGGATGTTCTCGATAGCATTAGCCAATTGGTCGGCCAACGCTTGCAGCACCGTAATATCTTCCTGGCTAAACGCGGCGGCTTCGGTACTCTGGATGGTCAGCGCACCGATGACGCCCTCCCGGCTCCTGAGTGGCAACGCCAGTTCCGAGCGCGTTTCCGGCAACAGCGGGTTGTCGAACCGCACGGCCTCGGCGCCCACATCCAACGCGATGCGCGCTTCTCCCGTCGCCACGCACTGCCCGATCATCGAGCTACCACCGACTTCCAGACGATGCCGGCGGGCAATCATCTGCGCGCCGGCTTCGCCGGTGCCGGCGCGCAGCACGGCCCATTGGCGCCGCGGCGCGCTGGCAAACTCGGCCGGGGGCTCTGTGGTATCCACCAGGAACAAGCCCGCATAGTAAAGGTCTAATTGCTTGCGTAATAAATCCACGGCCTGCTGCGTCAGGGTATCCACATCCAACACTTCACTTGCCAGTCGGGCGACATCGGCCACCGTCTGGAGCTGTAAGGAGCGCCGCAGCATCAGTGCTTCAGCGCGTTTGCGCTCCGTAATATCACGGCCTATGCCTACCAATCCGACAACCTTTCCTTCATTATCACGCAAAAGCACTTTGGTAGTCAAGGTCCACATGGGTTGTCCAGCGGAGTCCTGAGTGAATTCTTCGTGCGTGAATAAAGATTGCCCTGACCGCATAAGGGCCTGTTCGTCGGCATAATAACGCTCTGCCAGGTCTGGCGGATAAAAGTCAAAGTCATTCTTGCCGATCAGTTCATCCGGCGTGGCCACTCCCATGTGATGAGCAACAGATATATTGGCGAGCGTAAATCGGCTCTCGGCGTCTTTGGCATAGACGTGGTCTGGCAGGTTGTCAATCAGCATGCGTAACAGGTTGCGTTCCGCGGCCAACTGAATTTCAATGAGTTTACGTTGCGTAACATCCGTCGAAATGCCAAACGTGCCGATGATGTTGCCCTCGCGGTCACGCAGCGGCATTTTCGACGTCGAGACCCAGGTGTCAGGCCGGTCAGGCCATGTCTCGCGCTCTTCGAGTCCCAGGATCGGCTCACCGGTGCGGATAATACGCTGCTCGTCCTCATAAGCGGGGCGGGCATGCTCCTCGGTAAAGAAGTCAAAGTCGGTTTTGCCGATGACGTCCGCCGGATCGCTTAACCCAAAACGAGCGGTTTGCGAACGACTGGCGCGGAGGAAGCGGCTCTCCCGATCTTTGAAGTAGATATGAGCAGGGATATTATCCATCAAGGCATTCATCAAGTCCTGCTCGAAGTTCAGAGCTTCGTACAACCGGGCATTGGTG
>JAIOAS010000176.1:0-6121 GCA_019873725.1 Chloroflexota bacterium
CCCCGGTTCGTCGAACGGTAAAGCTTCCACGGTGTGGCGTCGTATTGCAAGGTCAGTTCGATGGCGTACAGTGATGGGTCGGCAGGATAGTCCGGCGAGACGCCCAAACCGAGGATATAGCCGTCGAGATAATCAACCGGCAGGCCCTTATTCACCGTCTGCCACGTCACGCCGCGGTCAGTAGAACGCACAATGCCATTGGGCGGTATCTCATCGATCCCACTGGGTTCAACGAAGAAATAGCTCATCCATAGCGTACCATCCGTCGCATAATTTGGCGAGAAAACGACTTCGCGCCCGATGTCCACCCACTGGGTTTCGACCCGTTCCCACGTGAAACCGCCGTCTGTGGAGCGGAGGGGGGGACAGTAACCGGTCAAGTAGACGGTGTGGTCGGCAGCGAAGTTTGGCGAGGGAAAGACGCGATAGAGGTCAGTATAGTTGAGCAAGCCAGTGTTTGCCAGTTCCCAGGTATCGCCACCATCGGCAGAGCGCCACACAGAGGGCACATCCGGCGAAAATCCTACGGCGAAGGCCACCAGGTTGTTATCCGCATCGCGCACGGCAGCGATATCGTAGAGCAGCGTACTCGGCGGAGCCAACACACTCTGCCAGGTGAGGCCGTCGTCGGTGGAGCGGAATACCTCGCCGTGGTCATACCCGACATTCCGCGCCACGAACAAGGTCGGCGACGATATATCGCCGGGGTCCCACGTCATGGCGCTGATATGCAAATATTCGGAGTACGGTCGCGTCGCAAAAAGCGTCGTCCAGGTATCGCCGGCGTCGGTTGAACGGCGCATGTCCTGGTCGGTGGTGATGTAGAGCGTGTGATCGGTGGCGTAGTTGGATGAACGCCACATGCGGGCGTGTACATCCGGCAGGATCAGTTCCCAGCCGAGCGTGGCAGCAGGGGCGAGCGGGTTGGAAATCCGTTCTACCGCAGCGACTGCACGCGGGCTATGGGTGGCGAAGCCCGGCAGTACAAGCAGGACCATGATCAAACAAAAAAGCTTTTGTGTGTTTTTCATCGGTTACCCTCCTCGTAAACGACTTAAAAACGACAACATTGGGGAACAATCTTAGTATATACCAAAATATGATACTAAGCATTTCGGTTGAGTGTAAAATGCGTTGCGAACATACTGGAAGGATAAAGCCCACGCCTTGTACTTTATGATTTGCTCGTTCAATGCTACAATTAGATCAACAATATCGACCGGGCTGCCAGATTCAGTAGATCAAAAAAAGTCCCAAGGGGATTGCCAGATTCCCGTTTCGGTCTGAATCTGGCGATCCAGACCAGGCAGAATTAGATTTACTGAGACTAACGACTACCAGACTCAGGAGGTTATCTATGAAAATCACGGTTATCGGCGGAGGTTCCAGCTACACACCGGAATTGATCAACGGTTTTTTGGCGCGGGTCGAAAGCCTGCCGCTCACCGAACTCTGGCTGATGGACATCTTGCCCGAACGCCTCGATGTGGTCGGCGGGTTCGCCCAGCGGATGGTGGCCGCCAAAGGCGCGCCGTTCGCCGTCCACCTGACCACGGACCTGCACGAGGCGGTGCGGGGGGCACGCTACGTCATCACCCAACTGCGCGTCGGCTGGATGCAGGCCCGCCACGAGGACGAATACTTGGGACAGCGGCATGGCCTCATCGGGCAGGAGACTACCGGCATCGGCGGAATGGCGAAGGCGCTGCGCACCATTCCGGTGGTGCTGAATATCGCCCGGACCATGCAGGCGGTTGCGCCGGGAGCGCTGCTGGTCAACTTCACCAACCCAGCGGGTCTCATCACCGAGGCACTGGCGCGCTACGCGCCCGACGTGCCTGCGGTAGGGGTCTGCAACGTCGCCATCAACGCCAAGATAGGAATGCTCGAAGGGCTAAAGGAGCGCTTGGGCATAGACGTTTCACCAGAGCGCGCGCACTTGAACACCTTGGGACTGAACCACCTTTCGTGGCATCGCGGTCTTACGGTTGATGGGGAAGAGATGTGGCCACACGTGCTGGCAGGCTACCTCGAGCATCTCAAGGCCGAAACCGAGCCGGAGTGGGATGTGCGCCTCATCGAAACGCTCGGCATGATCCCCAACTACTACCTGCAATATTACTACTACACCGCCCGCAAGCTGGCAGCCCAAACGAAATGGCCGCCTTCCCGTTCCGAGCAGGTGATGGAGATCGAGAAACGCCTGCTCGCCCAATATGCCGAACCCGACCGCACCGAGCCGCCGGAGGGTCTGATGCAGCGCGGCGGCGCGTACTATTCCACCGTGGCGACGCAACTGCTCAACGCTCATCACAACGACCTGGGCGAAGTGCACGTGGTCAACATTCCACATCGCGGTGCCGTTCCCGGTTGGCCGGAGGATTGGGTGCTGGAAATGCCCTGCGCGGTCAGCCGCGCCGGCGTCATCCCGCTCCCGGCGGAGCCGCTGCCTCTGGCGTGCTTCGGCCTGCTGACACACGTCAAAGCCTTCGAGCTGCTCACCGTCGAAGCTGCCGTCCACGGCGACCGCGACGCTGCCTACCAGGCGCTGCTCGCGCACCCGCTTGGCCCTTCGGCGGACAAGGTCCAGGCCGTACTGGATGATATGCTGGAAACGAACAAAGCCTATCTGCCACAGTTTTATCAGCAGATTAAGCAGATTTAGCAGATTGGGGAATAAAAATCTGCTTGATCCGCTAAATCTGCTGACCATTTTTCACAGGAGCACAAACAATGAGTCAATACTACCTCGGCATCGACGTCGGCGCGACGAAAAGCCATGCACTGATCGCAGATGAACAGGGGCACGCGGTCGGCTTTGGCAAATGTGGCTCGGGCAGCCACGAAGTGGTGGGCTACGACGGCCTGCGCGCTGCACTGCATACCATCACCGACGCGGCACTCGCTTCAGCGGGCATCACCAGGGCGGAGATCGCGGGCGCGGGCTTTGGCATCGCAGGCTACGATTGGCCCAGCGACGCTGCACCACACCGCGAGGTCATCGCCTCGTTGGAGCTATCTGCGCCTTACGCCCTGACCAACGACACCATCATCGGCCTGGTCGCCGGAGCGACGGAGGGCTGGGGGGTGGGCGTGGTCTCCGGCACGGGAAGCAACTGCTGGGGGCGCGACCGCCAGGGGCACGAAGGCCGCATGACCGGCGGCGGTGAAATGTTTGCCGAATACGCCGGCGGCGGCGATCTGGTCGGCAAAGCGGTCCAGGCTGTGGCGCTGGCGTGGGGACGGCGCGGACCAGAAACGCGCCTCACCGCAGCATTCCAGGCACTGACCGGCGCGCCGGACGCGCTGGCCTTGCTCGAAGGGCTGTACCGCGGACATTACACGCTCTCTTCCGCCAATGCGCCTCTCGTCTTTCAGGTTGCGGCAGAAGGCGACGCCGTGGCGCAGGACATCATCCGCTGGGCCGGACGTGAACTCGGCAGCCTTGCTATCGGCGTGATCCGTCAACTGAACTTCGAGGCGCTGGACGTCGAAATCGTGCAGATCGGCAGCTTGTACAACGGCAGCCCCGTGATGGGCGAGACGATGCTGGCGACGATCCGCGAGGTGGCACCCCGCGCGCGCGCCGTCCGCCTGACCGTCCCGCCGGTCGTCGGCGGTGTGTTACTCGGCATGGAACAGGCCGGCGTGGATTATCCCGCACTGCGCAAAACGCTCATCGAGACGACTGCCGCCTTCGTGAAATCATAAGTTCACGGGGAGAGAATCTTCACCACAAATCCGAATTGATTTTTCCCATTACCGGAGATTCTGCAGTCGTCAGGATGATTCTGCAATCACGAATCGAAGAATTGTACCCGGATTTCACGGATTCTACGGATTTTTTTCTCTTAAAGGAATCCGTGTTTTCCTTATTCATCCAGGTACCAGAATTGCAATATGCTTCTGCCCAGTACAAAATTCGTGAGGATTCGAGGTTCATTTGATGCGAGGAGATCATTTATGGAAAAACTAGCGCTCTTAGGTGGAACGCCGGTGCGCAATACGGGCTACCCGCAGTGGCCCGTCTTCGATGAGCGGGATGTGGAGGCTGTCGTGGCGGTCGTCCAATCCGGCAACTGGGGCGGCTTCCCCTACCCCGGCCCGCAGACTGCCGAATTCATCCGCCGCTTCCTGGCGCTCCAGGGCGGTGCGTATGGCGTGGCGATGATGAACGGCACGGTGACGATGGAGGTCGCCTGCCGCGCGGCGGGCATCGGTTGGGGTGACGAGGTCATCGTGCCTGCCTATACCTTCCAGGCCACTGCCGCCGCGCCGATGGCGGCCGGCGCACTCCCTGTCGTGGTGGACATCGACCCCGACACCTACTGCATCGATCCCCAAGCCATCGAAGCCGCCATCACCGACAGAACGCGGGCCATCATCCCGGTGCATCTGGGCGCACAGATGGCCGATATGGACGCGCTGAGGGACATCGCCGCGCGCCACAACTTGATCGTCATCGAGGATTGCGCGCACGCTCACGGTGCAAGGTGGCGCGGACAGGGGGCCGGCACGCTTGGGCATTTCGGCTCGTTCAGCCTACAATCGTCGAAAATTCTCACCGCCGGCGAGGGCGGCATCCTCATCTGCAAGACGCAGGAACTTGCCGACCGGGCCGCCAGCATCATCGACTGTGGACGCCCTCACGACGCCGCGGAGCAAATGTACACGATGGGCACGAACTATCGCATGGCGGAACTCCAGGCGGCGCTGGCGAACGTCGCCATCGAACGCTTCCCGCAGCAGGCGCAGGAGCGCGAGGCCATGGTCGCCTACATGGACGAGAGCCTCAGCGAGATTCCCGGCGTGCGCATGCTCAAGTGCGACTTACGCCACACGGCGCGCTCGTTCTATCGCTACATCTTCGCTATTGATCCAGACATTTTCGGGCTGACACACGAAATAGTCTGCCGCGCCTTGCGCGCTGAAGGCATCCCCGCCGACGAAGGCTATCCACCACTGCACCAGTACGAACTCTTCCAGCCGCACCTCTCGCGCTTGCCCGTGCCGAGCGCCTACGCGGAGCGATTACGCTTCAGGCCGGGCCAGTTTCCCGTAAGTGAGCGCGCCGCCACCCGCGAGGCCGTCTGGTTGAACGAAAACGTCTTCCGCGCGGGCCGCCAGGGGGTCGATGATGTCATCGCCGCGCTGCAAAAAGTCTATGCAAACCGCGAGGCATTAGCAGCGTACTGGCGTTGAGCCAGAATCACCATCAGAATTTGTTGCACAGTTGGCCCATATAGTGCTATAATAAGGGTATGGCAGAGTCAGCCAGACAAAAGACACAGCCCTCATCAATAATAACGCCGCACTGACGTTCAGGCTGTGCTGAGTGATGTGACTGTATGCTATAACGATCCATCACCAGTCAGTGCGCTTAGTTGTCAAAACGAGGTGCCTCATGCTAAAGAATGCCAGCTTTGAATTCGGTCAGGATGGCCATGGGTGTCAGGTCCATCGGCCTGATGGTGTCTATCAAATGGCGCGGGGCGAAGTCGATAAACCCCGCGATTGGACTGTGTTCTATGTGCACAACAAACAGTTCAGGCCGCCGTGGGATGCCGACAATCGCGACGGATGGTGCGAGCCAGAAGTCAAGATCATCGCCAAACAACCACCGTTTTTGGATCCACCACGCATCAGCGAAGGCAATTATGCCCTCAAGTTCTTTACAATGTGGCGGATCCACCGCGCCGGTCTGTTCCAGACGGTCCAGGTCAATCCGGGTGACCGGTTGCGATTCACGATGGATGCCCATGCCTGGAGCAGCAATGACGATAATCCGCATACCAGCGACGGAGTTGGATCCGCTGCCTTCTTTGCCCTGGAAGGAACCGTAACAGACGATGCGCAGCGGAACGTGACGTTCAAGGTGGGGATCGACCCGACCGGCGGAACGGACCCGTTTGGCGATACCGTGGTCTGGGGGAAAGGGGCGCACGTCTACAATGCTTACCATGAGCTACCGGCGGTCGAAGCCGTAGCGCAAGGCCAGCAGATCACAGTATTCGTGATAGACCAGGTCCTGTGGCGGCTAAAACACAATGATGTGTATTTCGACAATGCGCGTCTGGAGGTGGTCACGTCTCCGCAGCCTCAACCCCAGCCTGAACCCGGA
>JAIOAS010000176.1:6786-10919 GCA_019873725.1 Chloroflexota bacterium
TGATGGCGACCGGCTGCGCTATATTGACTACCTGGAATCGCCAATCAACGAAGCCGATCCGCCTTCAGCAGATGGAAGCGGGTACGCCAAACTGGCTCAGTTGATGATCCATTTTATGGACATCGCCGAAAACTGGGATTTGCCGGTCAAGAAACTGGCGCTGTTCTCATTGAACGCCGGCACGCCCGAATGGAATGAGATGGTCGCCATGGTGGAGACCGGCGTGTTCGAGCGGATGCAAGCAGGCGGGCATATCCTTAGCCTGCATGAGGGCGCGCTGCCGGTCGAAGGGTACTCGATGGAGACGATGCCCATTGATCTGTGGTGGGGACCGGAACACACCATTCCCGGCGCGCCCGTAGTGCCGGGCAGCGGCGCTTTGTGCTGCCGTTACCGGTATCTGCTGCACTTGATCAGACAGCGTGGGCTGTACGTCTCGATTCTGATCAGCGAATTCTATGCGGGCGGAGGCTACGACGGGGCAGACCCGGAAAAGATCATCCAGCGGATGGCCTGGTACGACGAGCAAGTGCGGCAAGATCCTGAGGTCATTGGGGTGACGCCGTTCACCTTCGGTGGCAAAGGGGTAGGGTGGGACAAGCAAGATTATGACTTCATGCTGCCACGGCTGTTCCAGTATACGCTCGAACAGAAAGACCGGCAGAACGCCTAATCTTACGCGGCGGAAATCATCCCTTAGCTTATGCTCGCCAGGGATCGGCAGATCCCCGAAGCGCCGCGATCTGACGAGCCGCTCCAAGCACAGTAAATTGGTATAGAACGGCATAAACATCGGCGCCTGCTTCCAACAGGCGCCGATGCGATTGTAATACCCGACTCTTCCTAGCGCCCTATGACCCGCCGCAAAAGTGCAATGAGATCGCGCAACCAGGCAAAAGCGTCACCACGCCCGGAACCGGTCTGCGAAACCGGCTGATTGACGGACTGCGATTCCGCAATAGCACAGTCAACAGCAAAGCCAGAAAAGTCTTGCGCATGTCACACCTCCAGAGAAGTCTTGTAGTCGTTAGTCCGGTCGTCGGATGGTCGCCGGACGATTTAGCTACAGTGTAGCGGGGAAGTATGACAAATCGGTGATAGAGTGTGAAAAGTCAGAAGATAGTCCTACAACATTTACACATCACGCGATGAGAAGAAAAGACGATGTTATGGTAAAATAGAAGCAAACAACCCAGGAGGGACAACTATGCAAAACTGGCAGGAGTATATCACTGTGGACCCAAATGTGTGCCACGGGAAAGCCTGCATCAAGGGTACTCGCATTATGGTATCCGTGGTGCTGGATAACCTTGCCGCCGGGTTGACGCCAGAGGAGATTACACACAGCTATCCATCACTCGATCACCAAGCAATACAAGCCTCGATTGCTTACGCGGCGGAGTTAGCGAAAGAGCGTCTGATCCTTGTCCCGGCGTAGATGATTGCTATGCGATTCAAAGTTGACGAGAATCTCCCGATTGAGATCGCCGACCTTCTGCGCGATACAGGGTATGACGTCCTCACAGTGCAAGACCAGCACCTTGGCGGCAGTTCTGATCCAGATATCGCTTCGGTATGTAGGGAAGAGAATCGCGCTTTAGTCACACTCGATACAGATTTCGCCGACATCCGGTCTTATCCACCGAGCGATTACCCCGGGATTATTGTTCTACGGCTGCGACAACAAGACAAAGATCATGTGTTGAATACTTTCGAGTCCATTATATTGCTCTTCGGCCACGAAAAACTCGAAGGCAATCTATGGATTGTTGAAGAACAACGTATCCGCATCAGGAGTTGAGCGGAATTTGCACTCCAGGCAACGTGAACCGCGCCGTCGTCCCCTCACCCTCGCGGCTTTCCAGCCACAGCTTGCCGCCATGCGCTTCGACGAGCGCCTGCGCAATCGCTAATCCCAGACCCGTGCCGCCATGCGCACGCGAGCGCGCCTTGTCGGCACGATAGAAACGCTCGCCGATGCGCGGCAGTGCGTCCGGCGGAATCCCAATACCGTGATCGCGCACCTGCACCAGCACGCTTCGCTCCGGCCCGGCCAGCACGGTGACATCGACAGTCGCTTCCGGCGGGGAATACTTGATCGCGTTGTCGAGCAGGTTGACCAGCACTTGCGCCACCCGGTCGGGATCGGCCCAGGCAGGCGGGAGGGAGGGTGCGCTTTCCACACGCAGGGTCACGCCGCAAACATCGGCCTGCGGCATCAGCCGTTCCACGGTCAACCGCGCGAGGTGCGCCACATCCACCGGCTCGCGGCGCAGGTTCAGCGCCTCCGAATCGGCCCGCGAGAGCAACAACAGGTCGTGGACCATGCGGATCAGTCGGTCGGTCTCGCTTTCCACCGTTCCCAGGAAGCGGTCGCGCACGTCGAGGTCCTCCACCGCGCCCGCACGCAGCGTCTCCACCATGCCTTTGATCGAGGTGAGCGGCGTGCGCAGCTCGTGTGAGACGTTGGCGACAAAATCCACCTGCATCTGGCGGGCGGAACGCAGGCGCGCCGTCATTGCGTTGAAGGCGCGACTCAACTGTCCCAACTCGTCCCGCGAGCGCGCCGGCACCTGCGTGTCGAGATGGCCCTGTGCCACCGCACCCGCCGCCTCCGTCAGACGGCGCACCGGACGGGTGATCGCCCGCGAGAACACCAGGCCGACGATGCCGGAGAGCAGCAGCGCGATGACCGTTGACATCAGCAGACGGCTGCGCAGATCGCGCACAACCGTCGTCACATCGGTCAACGGCTGGCTGAGGTAGACCACGCCGACCAGCGCACCGTCGACCAGCGTGGGTAGCGCCACGGTCGCCGTGTCCACATCGCCGCGCTCGGTACGGCTGGCGTATTGGCCGGTTAATGCCTTCGCAACGAGAGCATCATCGCGCAAACTCTCGCCCACGTCGTCGTTCCAGGAATCCAGCACGACCACGCCCTCGACATCCACCACACGGATGCGCGTCTCCAACTGCGTGCCCAATTCCAACGAGGTCTCCGCCAGATAGGACAGGTCCATGTCGCCGACGGTCACATCGGGTTCCGGCACAGCCAGGTTTTGCGTCTGCACGGAGATGTTGCTCACCCGGCGCTGTTGCAGCACGTTGACCGTGGCGACATCTTCTGTGACCGGCGGTTCGGCATCCGCGCCCACCACCGTCGCCCCAGGGATCAACGTCTGCGCCGTAATCTGCGCCTGCGCGACGAGGCTGTCCTCAATGGCTTCGAGGAAATACCGTTCGAGGAACGACAGCAGCAGCGCCCCGGAGAGCACCATCGCCAGAATGATCACGGCGAGGTGAGAAAGCAGCAGTTTTATGCGCACGGTATCAAGCCTCCAGTTTGTACCCCACCCCGCGCACGGTGACGATGAGGTCTTCTGCAGGGGCAGCATCGCGGAGCTTGGCGCGCAGGCGTTTGACGACGGCATCCACCACGCGCAGGTCATCGTGGTAGTCGTAGCCCCAGACCAGATCGAGCAGTTGCTCGCGGCTCAAGACCAGGCCGGCGTGTCGCGCAAAGACGTGCAGCAACTCGAATTCCAGTGCGGTGAGAGCGAGCCGCGTCGATTCCAGATGCGCTTCGTGGCGGGCTACATCCACCGTGAGCGCGCCGACGCGCACCAAATCTGCCGGGCCGGCAAGCGTTTGGGGCGCAGTCCGGCGCAGGACATTCTTCACCCGCGCCAACAGTTCTCGCACGCTGAACGGCTTGACGACGTAGTCATCCGCGCCCATTTCCAGGCCGAGCACGCGGTCGATTTCCTCATCCCGCGCAGTGAGCATAATGATCGGCACATCGCACTCGCGGCGCAGCGCGCGGCACACTTCGATCCCGTCGAGCTTCGGCAACATCAGATCAAGGATGATCAGGTCCGGCTGCTCGCGGCGGGCCAGCGCCAATGCCTGTTCGCCGTCCCAGGCGACTGCCACCTGATAGTGCGCTTGCTTCAGGTTATAGGAAAGCACGTCGATAATCGGCGCTTCGTCGTCTACGATAAGAATTTTAGTCACGTAGTCGATGTCGAGTCTCATAAAGTCGTACCTTAACAAGTCTCATTAAGTCGTACCGGTCATTTCTTGATAGAGGATATCCTCCCGTTGCGCGGCGGGCGTGAGAGGTAAGCGCCGCT
>JAIOAS010000177.1 GCA_019873725.1 Chloroflexota bacterium
CACCGTGCCCGCCGTGGGCAGCGGATTTCCTGCCGCAATCTGCGATTTGGCATACGCCTCCGGGAACCCCGCGCCAAAGCTCATCACCTCCCCTGTCGAACGCATCTCCGGCCCCAGCAGTACGTCACTTCCCGGAAACCGCCGGAAGGGCAGCACGACTTCTTTGACGGAAACGAGAGGGGTAGACGGGGCGCGAAGATTCGCGCGACGGTAGACGGTAGACGGGGGGGGAGAGGGAGATTCGCCGATTCGCTGATTCGCTGATTCTTGATTCATGATTCTTGATTCATGATTCCCCAACAGATCACGGAGCTTGCGCCCCACAAGGATTTTGGCGGCGAGTTTCGCCAGGGGGACGCCGATCGCTTTGCTGACAAAGGGAACGGTGCGGGAGGCGCGCGGGTTGGCTTCGAGGATGTAGAGTTGATTGCCTTTGATTGCCATTTGCAGGTTGACCAGCCCCTTCGCGCCCATCGCCAGCACCAAGCGCGCGGCGGCGTCTTCGACTGCGGCGATCTGGCGCTCGGAGAGGCTCGCCGGCGGCAGCACGCACGCAGAATCGCCCGAATGGACGCCGGCTTCCTCGATCTGCTCCATCAGCCCGGCCACCCACACGTCCTCGCCGTCGGTGAGGATGTCCACGTCGAGTTCCAGCGCGTCTTCGAGGAAGCGGTCAATGAGCACCGGATGCCCCGCCGAGACGCGCGCCGCCTCGGTGATGTAGTGGCGCAGTTCGTCGGCGTTCGTCACAATCTCCATCGCCCGCCCGCCGAGCACGTAGCTGGGGCGCAGCAGCACGGGATAGCCCAGGCTTTCGGCCACCCGCAGCGCTTCGTCCACCGTGACCGCCGTTCCGTAAGGCGGGCTTTTGAGGCCCAGCCGGTCCAGCAGCGCGCCGAACTGCTTGCGATCCTCGGCCATCTCGATCATCCCGTAGTCCATGCCAAGCAGCGGGATGTTGTGATCCACCAGCGTCCGCGCCAGCTTGAGCGGCGTCTGCCCGCCGAACGTCACCACGACGCCGATCGGGCGCTCGTTCTCGACAATCGCCAGCACGTCCTCCGCCGTCAGCGGCTCGAAGTACAGCCGGTCAGCGGTGTCGTAGTCGGTGGAGACCGTCTCCGGGTTCGAGTTGACCATGACGACCTCGTACCCTTCCTCTTGCAGCGCCCACACCGCGTGTACGTTGGCATAGTCGAACTCGATCCCCTGCCCGATGCGATTCGGCCCCGAACCGAGAATAATCACCCGCTCCTTATCCGTTCCATCCGTTGAATCCGTTGACGTTGCCTCGTTCTCCGTCCCCCCATAAGTCGAATAGAAGTACGGCGTGGCGGCCTCGAATTCGGCAGCGCAGGTGTCCACCATCTTGAAAACCGGCCGGACGCCCAAAGCCGCGCGGCGCAGACGGACCTCCTCCCCGGAGCGGCCCCACAGTTCGCCCAACTCCAGGTCGGAGAATCCCCACAACTTGGCCTGCAAGAGCGCGTCGCGGTCGACGTCGTCCCAGGGCAAAGCGCGCAATTCCGTTTCCAGGGCAACGAACTGCGCCATCTCCGTGAGGAACCAGCGGTCGATGTGCGTCAAGTCGTGGATGTCGTCCACCGTGTAGCCGGCCCGCAGCGCCGCGAAGACGTAGCTCAGGCGCTCCGGCGTGGGCGTCGCCAGGTATTGCGGGATGCGCTCGAAATCCAGCTTGGGCGTGGCGTCGAGTTCGAGCGAGCGCATCGCCTTGCCGAGCGCCTCCTTGAACGTCCGCCCGATCGCCATCGCCTCGCCCACCGACTTCATCTGCGTGTTGAGGCGCGGGTCGGTACCGGGGAACTTCTCCAACTGGAAGCGCGGCATCTTCACCACCACGTAATCCAGCGTCGGCTCGAACGCGGCGGTGGTGCGGCGGGTGATGTCGTTGGGGATTTCGTCCAGGCGGTAGCCCACGGCGAGCAGCGCGGCGACTTTGGCAATCGGGTAGCCGGTGGCCTTCGACGCCAGCGCCGACGAGCGGCTGACGCGCGGGTTCATCTCGATGACCACCATGCGCCCGTCCGCCGGATTGACCGCGAACTGGATATTGGAGCCGCCCGTGTCCACGCCGATCGCGCGCAGCACGGCCAGCGAGGCATCGCGCATCCGCTGGTACTCGCGGTCGGTGAGCGTCTGCGCAGGCGCGACGGTGATCGAGTCGCCCGTGTGAACGCCCATCGGGTCGAGGTTCTCAATAGAGCAGACGATGAGGGCGTTGTCCGCACAGTCGCGCATCACCTCCATCTCGTACTCCTTCCAGCCGATGACGGATTCCTCGAGCAGCACCGTAGCGGTGGGACTTTCGATAAGCGCCTGGTTGACAATCGCCGTGAGTTCTTCGAGATTGTAGGCGATCCCGCCGCCCGTCCCGCCGAGCGTGAAGCTGGGACGCGCGATCAGCGGATAGCCCAATTCAGCCGCCGTCTCCAACGCCTCGCGCAGGCTGCTCACCTGGCGGCTGCGCGGCACTTCGAGGCCGATCCGCAACATCGTCTCTTTGAAAAGCGCGCGGTCTTCAGCCAACTGAATGGCCGTGGCAGATGCGCCGATAAGCTCAACACCATGACGCGCCAAGGCGCCATTAGCGGTGAGCGCCATCGCCAGATTGAGCGCCGTCTGCCCGCCGAGCGTCGGCAGCAGCGCGTCGGGTCGCTCCTGGGCGATGATCGCCTCGACGAACTCCGGCGTCAGCGGCTCGACGTAGACCGCGTCCGAAAGCTCCGGGTCCGTCATAATCGTCGCCGAGTTGGAGTTGACGACGACGAGCTTATACCCGGCCTGCCGCAGCGCCTTGAGCGCCTGCGTGCCGGAGTAGTCGAATTCGGCCGCCTGCCCGATCACGATCGGACCGGAGCCGAGGATGAGAATTTTGTGAATGTCGGTGCGTTTTGGCATTTCCTACTCTCGCTTTTTTCACCGCAGAGGACGCTGAGGGCGCGGAGAATCCGGAAAATTGTTCACGCCCCGGTGGATGCCGTCTTTGAGGACCAACACATTGAAGTTGATAAGGAGGCCAACCTTACAACCTGACAGTTTCAAATACGAAAGCAACTGCGCTTTATGAATCGGCGCAAGTTTTTCGATAGCTTTAACTTCGACAATCACCTTGCCGTTCACAAACAAGTCGAGGCGATAACCGCAGTCCAGTTTGACATCACGATAAACCAAAGGGAGCGGTTTCTGCTGCTCAACACTCAATCCCGCCTCTGCAAGTTCAAAGGCCAAACAAGCTTCATAGGCAGACTCCAACAGCCCTGGTCCCAAAGCGCGATGTACTTTTATCGCAGCGCCGATGATTTTATCCGTAATCTGGTTCAGTTCTTCAACTTCAGTTACCATCAATCTTCTCTCCTTAACTCACCGCAGAGCGTCTTAAAACTCAGCGTCCTCTGCGATCTCCGCGGTAAAATCCCCCTGCACCAATGCCAAAAACTCCTCGAAAAATCCATTCGCGTCGTGCGGACCTGGACACGCTTCAGGATGATGCTGCACCGAAAACGCCGGGTAATCGCGCAGACGCAGCCCTTCCAGCGTGCCGTCGTTGAGCGACAACTGCGTCACCTCCACCGGCCCAAATCCCAATGGACTCTCACCCACCAGAATTTCCTTGGGCAATCGTTCAGCCATCGTGAGATTTTGGATTTTGGATTTTGGATTTTGGATTCCCGTATTTCGTGATTCGTAATTCGTAATTCGTAATTCGTCTTCCCGCTGATTCGCCGATTCGCCGATTCTTGCTTCCTGCCCCTTGCCTCCTGCTTCCTGCCTCTTGCCTCTTTCCTCTCGCTCCAACGGCGTCCACGCAATCCCCAAACTCGTCGGATCGACCGCGAAGCCGTGGTTCTGCGTGGTGATGAGGATGCGGCCTGTCGTGAAGTCTCTAACCGGGTGGTTCGCGCCGCGATGCCCAAAGCGCATCTTGTAGGTTGCGCCGCCGAGCGCGAGGCCGAGCAGTTGGTGGCCCAGGCAGATACCCGCGAGCGGCACGCGCCGTTCGAGCAAACCGCGCATCAACGCAATCGTCGCGTGGAGCGGCTCCGGGTCGCCGGGACCGTTCGACACAAGCACGCCATCCGGCTTGAGTGCGAGCACGACATCTAACTCAGCATCGTAAGGTACAAGCGTCACGTTTGCACCGCGCATTTCCAACTCACGCTTTATGTTCCCCTTCAACCCACAATCTACCACAACGATATGATGCAGGATGCAGGATGCAGGATGCAGGATTCCTGCCTCCTGCCTCTTGCCTCTTGCATCTTGCATCGTTACAAACTGCGCCAACGCACGCCCCGCCATCTGCGGCGATTCGCGCACACGGGCGATGAGACTCTCCGGGTCCATATCCGAGGTGGAGATTGCGCCGCGCTGCGCGCCGTGGGTGCGCAGGTGACGGGTGAGCGCGCGCGTGTCCACGCCTTCGATAGCGACGATGTTCGCTTGCGCCAGGTAATCGAGGAACGAGAGCGTCGCGCGGTGGTTGTACATCCCGCGCGCTGCGCGATGCACCACGAAACCCGCTACCTGCACCTTGCCCGATTCCACGTCCTCCGGGTTCACGCCGTAGATGCCGATCTCCGGGTACGTCATCACCACGATCTGCCCGCAGTACGACGGATCGGTGAGCACCTCCTGGTAGCCGGTCATCCCCGTGTTGAACACGAGCTCGCCGAAGGTTTCACCTTCCGCGCCAATGTTGTTGCCCCAGAAAAGCGTGCCGTCTTCGAGGGCAAGTAGGGCTGGTTTTACGCCAATCGTCATATAACATTCTCCTTTCGGGTAGACGGTAGACGGGGGCTTTGTCCAGCAAACCCTGTCTACTGTCTACCGTCTACTGTATACTGTGACATCACCACCAAATCCACGCGCTGCGACCATCCCACGCGCTTCCAAAACGCAATCGCGTCCGCATTGACCGCAAACACGAAGAGGTGGCACTTGTCGATGCCCTCGGCGGCAAGCGCACCCAGGCAGCGGGTCGCCAGCGCCTTGCCGATACCCTGCCGTCGATGCGAAGGGCGCACCGCCAGATGATGCACGTAGCCGCGCCGCCCATCGTGCCCGCAGAGGACGGCGCCTACCAGCAGGTCGCCATCCCAGGCGGTGAAACTCAGGCCGGGATTGCGCACCAAGTAGCGGCCAATCGCTTCGCGGGAGTCGGCGTCGCTCAGACCTACACCGTCGGCGGATTGCCAGAGAGCGAGGACGGCGTCGTAGTCGTGAATGGTCATTGCGCGTATGTGTATGGTGTTGCCTCCTCTTTTTGTCAACGGATTGAACGGATTAAAACGGATTTTATCTTCTTAATCCGTTAAGTCCGTTTAATCCGTTGACTTTTTCGTGCGCCAATAAGCGCCTCACCCAAGTCTTGCCAGTGGACCGCCACATCCTCGAAGCCACACGCGCGCAACGTGTCCAGGTGGAATTGCCGGGGCAAGCCGTCGTCGGAGCCTTCCCAATAGGTGATCGCCTCGCGTTGCGGGGGGACGCCGGCTTGCGCCAGCGCCACCTCGAAGCCGCGCCAAAAGCCGTCCCAATCCTCCGCACCCGCGTCGAAGTTGGCCTGCTGCCACTCGTGTAACAAATCACGGTAACGCGCCTGCATCGCCGGATCGTCCGCTGCGACGTGGTCGGCGTTGAAGAACCACCCGCCCGGCTTGAGCGCGCGGTATACGCGACGGTAGACCTCCGCCAGGTGCGGTTCCGTCAGCCAGTGCAGCGCCGTCGCCGACACGACGAGATCGAACACGCCAACGTACTCCGCCCACCATTCGCCGTCACGCAAATCCGCCAGGACAAAGTCAACAGATTGAACGGATTGCTGATTTGCAGATTTGACACTCCTTCCCATTGCCAGCAACACTGGATCGGCGTCCACGGCAACGATACGCGCGTTCGGGTAGTGGCGCAGCGCGCAGAACGTCACCGAACCGGGACCGCAGCCCAGATCGAGGATGTGCAATTCCGCATCGCGAGGAAAATCCGGCAAGCGGAACATCAAATCAAAGCGATGTTGTCGCTGTGGTAGATAGGCACACTGCATCGCTTCCCAACGGTCGAACCAATGTAACCAGTCCATAAATCCCTCCCTGGGCTATAATGAAAGTGTCGATATGTTCGAAGTGAGGTGAGCAATGACAGAAAGTATTACAGCGGATAAAAGCGAGGCCGCGTTGCGCAATCTGGTTGCAGAAGGCGTACTCACCCTGCCAATCGGACATTCTGACATACCCAAACCGTCTGAAGCAGAACAGCGCGCGTTAGCTGAGAGGCTAGGAAACGCTCCGGGAAAACCCCTTTCACAAATTATCCTCGATGAGCGAGGCGAATGGTGAGTAGCTGCCGAGAGTTGTGTACCGGCAATCTCGATAGACATCCTTAAGCTCCTTGTTCCTGCACTAACCTCTCGACCAACCCCGGCAACTCACTGATATGCGTCAGCTCGAAATAGCGCGCGTGTTGCGTGTCTGCCGGGTCCACGCGCTCGTGTTCCCAGGTCATCACGTGCGGGACGTAGACCGCCTGCCCGCCGATTGCCACGACCGGCAGCACGTCTGATTTGAGCGAGTTGCCCACCATCAGAAAGCGCGCTGCGTCCACTTTGTAGTGCGATAGAATCGTCCGGTACGTCTGCTCCGTCTTTTCGGCGACGATTTCGATGTGCGCGAAATACTGCGCCAGCCCCGACCGGTCCAGTTTGCGCTGTTGATCCAGCAGATCGCCTTTGGTGATGAGCATCAGCGTGTGTGTCTGCGCTAACTGGGCCACCACGTCCGCAACCCCGTCGAGGAGATGGGTCGGTGTGTCAATCATATCTTTGGCGAACGTGATGATACGCTGAATGTCGGCGCTCGTGATACGCCCCTCGGTCAGCGTAATCGCCGTTTCGATCATCGACAGTGTGAAGCTCTTGATGCCATAGCCGAAATAGGGGATGTTGCGCGTCTCCGTCTCGTAGAGCCACGCGGGAACGTCACGGAAACAAGTTTCCGATACGCCATCCAGATACGGCGCTAACAGGTGCGCGAGCCGCTCCTGCGTCGCCGAATAGAGCGACTCGTTTTGCCACAAGGTATCGTCTGCATCAAAAGCGATGATGTCGAACAAAACTTAACCTCCCCTGCGAATAACGCTACTCCAACGCTTTCGGCAGACCTGACAGGTTTCAGAAAACCTGTCAGGTCTGGCAATCACCACGCCACCTCGTCCTGCAGTCGCGGATCTCTCTCGCACGCCGCGTAGAACTGCTCAATGGCATCGGTGACTTCTTCCACCAGTTCGTCCAGGTAGGCATCGCGTTTGACCGGGTCGATGAGGGCGAGGGTATCGGGGGTGTCGAAGTTGTAAAAATCTATCGGACGTTCCAGGAATCGCAAGCCAATCATGTAGATGCCGGTGCGCCATTTCCCGTCCAGTCCCTTCAATATCTCACCCAACAGAGAAAAAGCTGGATGATTGGCAACTTTGACAGGTTGTCCATCTCCCAAAGCAACAAATCCATAATAAAGCCGGCCAGAAGGTGACATGCCAATAAGGAAAGCCAGAATATCCTGTCCCAGCAACTCCGGCAAAGCAAAGCTGATCCCGTACTCACGCCGGCCTTTCTTGTAATATGCCTCGACACTTTGCCGTGAATACTTCCAATACTCAGCTATCTCAAAGCCGGCAGCGATTAGTTTTTCTTCCAAACGAGACCAAAATGCAGATTGTACTTCAATCTTAACTTCGGTAAACGCCTGACCGATGTTGACCGCCGCCGCCAGACTCTCCTCATCCTTCAACAATGCCTTCACATCCATCAATAACCGCCCTCCTGCCTGGCCGGTCAGCCTTTCGATCAGCCATTGATACTGCATCAGTGTCATGTGAATCGTTGGCGGCAACGGGATGTTCTCGATACAATCCGCCAGCCAGTCACGCACGTCATCGGCATACGAGATGAGCGTGAGGATTTCCTCATCAAGATTGCCTGCGCTGTCGGCGCTTGGCGCGTCACCATAAAGCGTAAGGTACAGCACCTTGACATCCCTGTACCCCTCTTTGCGCACCGCCTTGTAATAACGCTGCAACTGCTTCGGCTGGTCCGATGCGTAGATTTTGTTCTCCAGGATGACGGCCTGGCGCGCTCCGTTGGCGATGAAAATGTCCATGCTCTGATATTCGCGCTGCACCGTCGCCGTCGTCACGTCGAACGTCTCCAGCCCCACCTGCGCCAGGAAGCGTTCCAGAAACGCCGTCCCCATCCCGTGCGTTCCCTGCGGATTCAGCAGCTCGAAGAGGAAGCGCGAGTGCAGATTCACCTCGTCGTCTTCCGCACGCAGCATCGAGAAGACGTTGAACGCGCGCCGCTCCTCCTGCGCCCTCGCCGCGTGCTCGCGGTTGAGTTGGGCGGTCTGCTGCAAAAGGCGCTGCGCCGCGCCTGGAACGAGGTCAAGATGCATTGATTGTTATCCCCTGCAATATCTGCCCTGCCGGCGCCCAGCCGATGTAGACCAGCTTCGTCCATCCTGGCGCGGCGTCGAGTGCTTCGATATCCAGATAACCGTCCACGCGCACCTTGTCCCAGGCGTGGATCACCTGCCCATCGCCGAGCGACAGCCCGATGTGACCCCAATTGCGCGAATCCCCATCGATGACGCCCCAACAATCGTAGAAAACATAAGCCCCTCTGGGCGGAACCTCCGGATCGCGCCGCGCGCCGTAAGCGTCGGCGGCTTCCTTCGCGCTACAGCCCTGCCCATCCAGCACAATGCCATTGCCCAACTCGTAAGCATCTTCGAGAAACCCGTAGCACTTGAACGCATACTCCGTCGAACCCAGCCGCTCCTTCGCCCACCGAATCGCCCCTTCGATGTACTCCTGCATCAGCCCCTCCACAAAGACAAACCACGAATCTTCACCAATCCTCACGAATAAAAATCAAAATTAGTGTAAATTCGTGAAGATTCGTGGTAGGGATCTCCAAAATCTGCTTAATCTGCTCAATCTGCTGACAGAAAAATCCGTTCAATCCGTTGACAAAACAAGCGCCACTTTCTCGATCACCGTCTCAATATCCGCCTCCGAAATCACCAGCGGCGGAAGGAAGCGCATCACCGTACCGCCCGCCGGGAGCGCGAGCACGCCTTTCTCCGCCAGCGCGCTCAGGTACGGGCCGGATTGCGTCTTCAGCTCGATGCCCACCATCAGCCCCAGGCCGCGCACCTCGCGGATCAGCGGAGACTCAATGGCGCGGAAGCCCTCCATCAGCCGTGCGCCGAGCCGGGCCGCCCGCTCCGGCAACTGCTCGGTTTCCAGCACGTGGATCGTCGCCAGCGCCGCCGCACAGACCAGCGGATTGCCGCCGAACGTGTTGCCGTGCGACTTCTTCGGCATCTCGCCCACGCGCTCACCGATGAGGCACGCGCCCATCGGCAGGCCGCCGGCGATGCTCTTGGCGACCGTCATCAAATCGGGCCGCAAGTCGTAATGCTCGCAGGCGAACATCTTGCCCGTGCGCCCGAAGCCCGTCTGCACCTCGTCGGCGATGAACAGCGCGCCCCGCTCGCGGCACAACGCCTGCGCGCCGCGCAAATACTCGCCGTCCCCCGGATTGACGCCGCCCTCGCCCTGCACCGCTTCGAGGATCACGGCGGCGGTCTGGTCGTCCAGCGCCTGCTCCAGCCGGTCGAGCTTGCCGTAGGGGACAAAGGTCACGCCGGGGATCAGCGGCTCGAACGGCTCGCGGTACTCCTTGTTCCACGTCGTCGAGAGCGCGCCCATCGTCCGCCCGTGGAACGCGCGCATCGTCGAGATGATTTTCGTGCGCTTCGTCGCCAGCCGCGCAAACTTGAGCGCCGCCTCCACCGCCTCCGTCCCCGAACTGCACAGGAACGCGCGTTCGATCCCCGGCGGCGCGATACGCACCAGCTCCTTGAGCAACTGCGCGCGCATATCGTTGTAGAACCCATTGGGTGACAGGAACATCCGCTGCGCCTGCGCCGTCACCGCTGCGACGACGGCGGGATGCGCGTGGCCCAGATTCGCCGCGCCGTGCCCGCCCACACAATCGATGTACTCCGTCCCGTCGATGTCCCACACGCGCGCGCCCTCGCCGCGCACCAGCACGATCGGCTGCTTGTTGTACACCCCGCTCTCGTACTGCTCCTCCCAGGCCATCACCTGATTCCGGCTCACCATCTCCTCCATCACACACCCCCTCGGAAAACAAACCACGAATTTTCACGAATCTTCACTAATTTTGATTTCTATTCGTGGAAATTCGTGAAGATTCGTGGTAAAAGTTTACGGTATCACTTGATGACTGTACCCTGCCCCGCGAGCGCCTTGCTGACCGGTTGAGCGGCGCGACCGTCGGCGATGATGACTTGCTGTACGCCGTCGCGCAGCGCCTCCACCGCGCCGAGCACCTTGCGCTTCATCCGGCCTTCAGCGTAGCGGTCGAGCACGTCCTCGGCCTGGTTTTGTGGGATGTGGGTAATAAGGCTGCCTTCGTCTTTCACATCCCGCAGCACACCCGGCACGTTGGTGAGGATGAGCAGTGTCTCGGCCTTGAGCGCCGCCGCAACCGCCGCCGCCGCCCGGTCGCCGTCCACATTGAGCGCGTCCCCCTCGTAGCTGATCGCGTTCGGCGCGATGACGGGCGTGTAGCCGGCGTCCAGCAGCAACGTCAGCAGCCCCACGTTGACCTTCTCGATCACGCCGCTGTACTCACCGCGCAGAATCTTGCGCTTGCCGTCCTCGATGATGCGCAGGTGATCCTTGCGCGTCCCTTCCAGCAGCCGCCCATCGATACCCGACAGTCCCACCGCATTGACGCCCAACTGCTGCAACCGCTCGACGATCAGCTTGTTGATCTTGCCCGCCGTCACCATCACGAAAATCTCCAG
>JAIOAS010000178.1 GCA_019873725.1 Chloroflexota bacterium
AAATTTCCTTATTCCTGTCAGCAGATTAAGCAGATTTAGCAGATTATGCGCTGTAAATCGGTCAAAAATCTGCTTAATCTGCTAAATCTGCTGATGAAAATGGCAATTTTGGTGTGCGGTTAGTATATAAGGTAGGAGGAAGCATATCGATGCGTATGAAAAATAAGCTCTGGCAGTTTTTAGCTGTTGTCATCCTGTTGCTGGTGGGGCCGGGGTGCGTGTTAACCGACCTGGTCACATTGACCCCCACACCCCTGCCGACCGCGACGCCGGCGCCCCCAACGGCGACCTTCACGCCACTGCCGCCCATCGGCAGCTCCGGCTCTGGCACAGCGATCGATGAGAACGTCGCTTTACAGGCTTTTCAGTCGCGTATCATCGCCGTGTATAAGGCGACAAGCCCTTCCGTGGTCAACATCACCAATCGCAGCTATGCTTACAGCATATTCGGGCAGGCCATCCCTCAGGAGGGCAGCGGATCCGGCTTTGTCTATGATACTGCCGGCCATATCATCACCAACTATCACGTCATTGAAAATGCCGAAGAATTGCTGGTGACGTTCAGCAATGGACAGGTCTACGTGGCGGAGGTGGTCGGCGCCGACTCAAAGAACGACCTGGCCGTGATTCGGGTGGATGCGGGGGCCGATTTGCCGGCCCCGTTGCAGTTGGGCAATTCAAGCACGTTGGAAGTCGGGCAGTTTGTTCTGGCGATTGGCAATCCCTTTGGCCTGGAACAGACGTTGACCACCGGCGTGATCAGCGCCCTGGGGCGGGTGATCGAAAGTGAAACCGGCTTTATCGGCGAGGCGATCCAGACCGACGCGGCGATCAACCCCGGCAACTCCGGTGGCCCGCTGCTCGATCTCAACGGGAATGTCGTCGGCGTTAACTCACAGATCGTCAGTCCCAGCGGCGCTTCGGCCGGCATCGGGTTTGCCGTATCGGCCGACACGGTGCGGCGTGTGGTGGTGGAGCTGATTGCCCGCGGGTATTATCCGCACCCGTGGGTGGGGGCAGATATGGTCGCGCTCACCCCGTCGGTTGCGGACTGGTTCCGCAAGGCCGGGATGGACATCCCGGTCGATGCTGGCCTGTTGGTACTCAGCGTCACGCGGGGCGGCCCGGCGGACCTGGCGGGGATTCGGGGCGGCGATCGTATCGTGCGGATGGGGCGCTATCAGGTGCCGGTGGGTGGTGACGTGATCATCGCTATCGATGGTCAGCCGGTTGCCGATATGGAAACGTGGACGGTCTACCTGGAGACGCAAAAGGCGACTGGGGATACGGTGCAGATTACCGTTCTGCGTGACGGTCGTGAACAAGTGATTCCTGTAACCCTGGAAGAGCAGCCATCTGGTCGCTAAGGCCGGAACGCGTTTGGTGAGTGTGAGGGCGATCGATGAAAAACTTCCGTATGGAACTTGAGTTCTGGTTGCGCAAAACCCTGCGCCGAAAAATCCTGGCTGCGGCCATTCTGCCGGTCATTCTCGTGCAGATCGCGGTGGGGGCGGCAACCCTGGCTTCTTACAGTCGGGTGACGGCCAATCTGCTGATTCAGCGCGATCGTGAGTTAGCTCGCTTGATGGCGAACCAGTTGAGTGTGCTGCTGACCGACGAAAGTCATAGCCGGGCATTGTTCGGCGATAAAATGATTGTGGCGCAAGCGGGCGCTCCCGAACCGCCTGAAATCGGTATTGCCACGCTGATCGGTTCGCCCGACGGCGTTCTCCGCATACACCTGAATGCTTCTGGGGTTGTGATATCGACCATCCCTGAACGTCCAGACCTGCTGGGGCAGAACTGGTCGAATCGTGACTACGTTGAAGAAGCACTGGCTTCCGAGGAACCGTTCATTTCGGACATCATAACCGGCCCTGAGATGGACACCGAGTTCATCGCCAGCGTGATGCCTGTCATTGAGGACGACAACCTGCTTGGCCTGAATGTGGAATTGATGCCCTGGAAACCCGGAGAGCAAAACCGCTATAGCGAAGTCATCACTCAGTTATTGCAAATCGGTAGCGGCGCCAACATTTATCTGGTGGACAGCAATGGGCGCGTCGTCTATCATTCCGACTCCGACTATATCGGGGAAGATTTTTCCACACAAGAAGTGGTGGAGTTGGTGCTCAGCGGTCAAGGCAATGCGGTGCGCGTCAAAAACTTCCTGGGCCGCGACACGATTTCCAGTTTTGCCGCTATCCCAAACACGAATTGGGGCTTGATTCTGGAAGACGACTGGCGGGTGCTCACCCGTGATATGCGCGCTTTCCGGCCGATCCTGGTGCTGCTCTTGCTGGCGGGCGTTGTCGCTCCGGCGGTGATGATTGCCAAGAGCATCAAACACGTGACCTCGCCAATTGAGGAACTGACCGCGGCGACCCAGGAAGTGGCCGCCGGCGATTTCGACCAGATGATTCAGGTCTCCACCGGCGACGAAATCGAGGCCCTGGCGACGCAGTTCAATAGCATGGCGGCGCGCCTGCGCGAATCCTACACCCATCTGGAGCAGCGTGTAGCCGAGCGGACGGCAGAGCTGGAGGCGGCCAAAGAGGCTGCCGAGGAAGCGCGTGGGGCGGCAGAGGAAGCCCGTAGGGCGGCTGAAGAGGCCAACCGCGCCAAGAGCATTTTCCTGGCGAACATGAGCCACGAGCTGCGCACGCCACTCAACGCGATCCTGGGGTACTCACAACTGATGGCCCGCGACCCACAGCTCACGCCCACGCAGCGTGATTACCTGGACACCATCGGGCGCAGCGGCGAACACCTGCTTGGGCTGATCAATGACGTGTTGACGATGTCCAAGATCGAAGCCGGCCGTACCAGTCTGCAAGAGAACGCCTTCGACCTGCACCGGCAACTGGTGGGGCTGAAGGAAATGTTCGCCATGCGCGCTGCCGACAAAGGCCTGAACCTGATTCTCGACATCGCGCCAGATGTGCCCCAGTACATCTACGCCGACGAAGGTAAATTGCGCCAGGTCTTGATGAACTTGCTCAGCAACGCCGTGAAGTTTACCGAAGAGGGCGGCGTCACGCTCCGTGTAGGGAGTAGGGCGTATGAAGTAAGAAGTAAGGAGGGCGAAGTACCTCAGTCATCCCTACTCCCTACTTCTTACTCCTTACTCCAGTTCGAGGTGGAAGACACCGGCCCGGGCATTGCCCCAGAGGAAATGCCCGCGCTCTTTGATCCCTTTGTGCAAACCTCCAGCGGGCAAAAATCGCAGGAGGGGACCGGGCTGGGATTGCCCATCAGCCGCCAATTCGTTACTATGATGCGCGGTGAACTGAGCGTCCACAGTGTGGTGGGCGAAGGGAGCATTTTCCGTGTCGAGGTTCCGGTCAAACTGTCCAATGCCGATGCCGTCGAAGTTCATTCTGAACATGCGCCCCGTCGCGTGGTTGGGCTGGCGCCGGGACAGTGTGCCCCGGATGGTGGCCCCTATCGTCTGCTGATTGTTGAGGATCAGCCCGCCAACCGCGATGTGCTCGTCAAGCTATTGGAGCCGTTCGGCTTCGAGGTGCTGTGCACGGTGAACGGAGAAGAAGGCGTTGCCGTGTGGGAGCGCTGGCAACCGCATCTGGTATGGATGGACATGCGGATGCCTGTGATGGACGGCTATGCGGCGACCCGTAAGATCAAGGCGTTGGCGCAGAAGCTAGGGCGCACGGCGCTTGTGGTTGCGTTGACGGCCAGTGCCTTTGAGGAAGATCATGATGCCATTATCGCCGTCGGCTGCGACGACTTTATCCGTAAACCTTTCCGCGAAAGCGAGATTTTTGACATACTGACCAGACATCTGGGCGTGCGCTTCATCTACGAGACGCCGGAAAATGGCGCGCGCGCCGGCCAGACAGCGATGAGCGCGGCGGATGACGCTACAACCCCGGACAACCTGCGCGTTGCGTTGGCGACGCTCCCCGCCGCCTGGGTCGCCGACTTGCGCCAGGCGACCGTCACCCTGGATGCTGCTCGCCTGCTGGCGCTGATCGCCGACATTCGCCCACAGGCCCCGCACCTGGCCGATACTTTGTCGCAGTGGGTTCACAACTTCGACTACGAGAAGATCATCCAGCTTATGGCAGAATAACGCACTTACGAATGAAAGTTTTGGGAGGAACATGACTGTGGCACTGTTACAACCGCAACCGGAGTCCCGCGTTACTGGCGATGTTCTCATCGTTGATGATACCCCTGCCAACTTGCGCTTGCTGGCCGGTATGTTGTCGGATCAGGGATACAAAGTCCGCCCGGCGCCCAACGGTAAGCTGGCTTTGATGGCGGCGCACGCCGCGCCGCCGGATTTAATCCTGTTGGACATCAATATGCCCGACATGAACGGCTATGAGGTGTGCGCGGCGCTCAAAGAGGATCCGTTGACCCGTGATATACCCGTCATATTCATCAGCGCGCTGGATCAAACCGAGGACAAGGTCAAAGCGTTCACGCTTGGTGGTGTGGATTACATCACCAAGCCGTTTCAGATCGAAGAAGTGCTGGCGCGGGTGCAGACACATCTGGCGTTGTACACGTTGCGGCGCCAGTTGAGTGCGGCGAATGAGGAGTTACGGATTGCTAACGCCGAATTAGCCGCCAGTAACGCTGATCTCGAGGCCTTCGCGCGCACGGTAGCGCACGATTTGAAGAATCCGCTCAGCGCCGTCATCGGTTTTAGTAGTCTGCTCGAGGCGCGCTTTACGCGGATGGAGCCGGAAAAAATCGCCGACAATCTGCACCGCATTACTCGCACCGGCTATAAGATGCGCGACATCGTGGACGAATTGCTATTGCTCGCCAGCGTTCGCCACTCAGACAACGTGCCGACCGCCCCGCTCGATATGGGCGCAGTTGTGGCCGAAGCCGTGAGTCGCCTGGAATTGCAAATTCAGGAAACCCATGCCACGCTCGTCATGCCGGAGACCTGGCCGGTCATCGTTGGTCACGCGGCGTGGGTTGAGGCCGTGTGGTCTAACCTCGTCAGTAACGCGCTCAAGTACGGCGGCGATGCCGCGGCCGACATTCCCCCGCGTGTGGAAATCGGCTTCCTCTCTTCCGCCTCGCCCCCACCTGAGTTCCCGTGTTCGTTTTCGCTGCCCCGGCTGCCGGCTTATGTCACGTTCTGGGTGCGCGATAATGGCCCTGGTCTCAACGCCGACGAGTGCGCGCGCGTCTTTGTCCCCTTTACGCGCTTCCATCACGAACGGGCCGAGGGGCATGGCCTGGGCTTGTCCATTGTGCAACGTATCGTCGAAAAACTGGGCGGGCAGGTGGGCGTGGAAAGTACGGGCACACCGGGAGAAGGGTGTGCGTTTTGGTTTACTTTGCCGGAAAGTTAAAGGAACCCATTTGCTCAAATCGGTATAATGTCTAATGTTTACGCCGGAGAGTCGAGCGGCAGAAACAGCGAGAACGTGCTGCCCTGGTTCAGCCCAGGGCTTTCGACATGGGTGCCCCCGTTATGGACTTGGGCCACGTAAGAAACCATCGTCCAGCCGATGCCCATCCCTTCCTGTCCGGTGCGCAGCGCTTCGATGCTGGCCTCAAAAGGTTGCCCGAGCAATGCCATTTGCTCTGGCGCCAGACCCACGCCTTCGTCCTTAACCTCGATCCATATCTGGCCTTTATGCTCGAAAACGCGCGTGCGAACGCTACCGCCAGCGTGGCTAAATTTCACCGCGTTGTGGGCCATCTGGAAAACGGCTTCACTGACGAGTTCTGCGTCAATGTGAACTTTGGGCAAACCGGGCGGAATCAGAACGCGAAAATCAATCCCCCTGGATTGGGCGATTATGACCAATGGTTGTAAAGCCCACGGAATCACGACGTTGAGGTCATGCAGTCCAAATAAAGGTTTGTGGCTCTTGTTGACTAACTCGGTGAATTTGACCACGCCCTTGACCTTACGGTGCAGTTGCACCATCGCCTCCCCCAGCTCTTTCAGAGGCTCCTGTAAGTCCGCATACGGTTCGCTGGCTTTCTGGACCAGTTGCAGCGCCATGCCAAATGTGCTAAAAGGGGTCAGCAGTTCGTGCGTAATTGTCCCCAGGAACGTCGCTTTGAGTCGATCCAACTCATCCAAATGCCGCTGCGCTTCTGCCAACGCCCGCCGCTCGGCGCGCTCTTTCTCGTAGAGTTCACGTAATTCGCGCGCGTAGATGACGAGTTGATCCGATGGCAAGCCAGCAAGGTCGGGGCGGTAGGGTTGTGGATCGATGACCTGCCCCTCAAGGACTTTGTGGATCAAGGTGATCAGCTCAATCGGACTGAAAGGCTTGGTCAGATACTCCGTCGCGCCCGCAGCGAAGCCTGCCTGTCGGTCTTCCAATTGTGTCTTGGCGGTGAGCAAAATCACCGGGATTGTTGCGGTTGCCGGGTCTGCTTTGAGCGCGCGGCAAATTTCGATGCCGGTTTTGCCCGGCATGATCACATCGGAGATCAAAACATCGGGGTGTAACCCGCGGGCCAGTGCCAATGCATTTTCCCCATCATGCACGGCAATCGCCCGCAGCCCTTCGCTTTCCAGGGTCGTGGCTAGTACCCTGGCGAGCGCGGGTTCATCCTCGGCAATCAACACCGTGAACTCCGCCAGGTTAAGCGTGTCTGAAGTGGGCATTTTGAGTTTCCTTATGAAAACAATGGTGTGTGTGAGCGCCGGCGTCTCCGCGAAGACGGTTTTATGCAGCCGGCGGCAGCAGGCGATACCCTGATCCTCTGACGGTTTCGATACACCCAAGTTCACCGGCAGGATAGCCTAGCTTACGGCGTAAGGAGCGGATCAATGGGCGCAGCAGTGTGCTGGCTTCTTCGTTATCCAGGTCGAGGTTGTGTGTGAGCTTGATCAGTATTTGTGGGGAGATGACCTGTATGGCATTGCGGGCCAGATACTCTAGCACTATAAACTCCCGCGCCGAGAGCGTCAGCAAGCGACCATGGAGCCTGGCGCGGCGTTGGGCGGGGTCAATGTAGAGTGCGCCGACAACAAGTGGTGCTTTTTCTGATGTTGCCTCCGGTTGTCCACGGCGCAGTGACCACTGGCGCGCGCGTTTGAGCTTGCCCTGTACCGTCGCCAGCAAATCCTCCGGTTCGATGGGTTTAACGAGGTAGTCATCAACGCCGATCTCTTTCCCGTAACGGATATCGCTGTCCATTGCCCGACCGGTCAAGAAGATAAACGGGATCAACGCCCAGTCTGGGTTTTGTCGCACCCGTTCGTGTAATTGGTAGCCATTCATACGCGGCATCGCAATGTCGGCAAGAATGAGGTGCGGTGTCCTTTCCTGCATGATCTGTAAAGCTGCTAAACCGTCATAGGCGGTCAAAACCAGGTACCCATTGCTTTCAAGAATACGCTGCACGGCGGCTAACATTCGTACATTATCGTCGACAACCAGGATGGTTTCTTTTGCATTCATAGACATTTTTAGACTTTGCATCAGGCTTTACCATAACTTTATCACGATATGTAACGAATACAACCTTCCCCCCTCGGCTATAGGATAATTATTGGGAATCGATCGGGCCGGTCTCTGACCGCGCCCGCTCAACCCATTACCTGGGCCTGCGGTGGCACGGTCAGAGACCGGCCACAGCAAGCACGGTCAGAGACCGGCCACCGTTTTGTGCAAGGTGTATTTTTATGAAGCCGCATCTTGCGCCGCTGGCAAGGTAAAGTAAAACAAGCTACCCTGTCCGATCTGACTTTCGACGCCAACGCTGCCGTCCAGCTTCGACACGATCCGCTTAACGATGGACAGCCCTAACCCGTGGCCCTCGGCGCGAATGCGCTCCAGCCGCGTAAACTCGCCGAACAGCAAGTTCACTTTCTCCGGTGGAATGCCGGGTCCGTTGTCTTTGATCCAATAACGAATTGCGCCGTCGTCAAGCACGTCAGCGCCTAGCTGGAGGTGCGGAGGCGTCCCGCCATATTTCAATCCGTTGCTCAGGTAATTGACCCACACTTCCTCGACCCAGGGGGCGTAGCCTAAAGCAACCGGCCAGTGGTCCGGCAGCTCTATCTTCGCCTGACATTGTTTGATTGTCCATTCGAGGCGATTCTGCGCATGTTGAAGAATACGCGCCATGTTCAGCGGTTCACGGATCACATCTTCCCGGCGCACACTGGCCAGGAGCAGCAACTCATCAATGATGTTGAGTGCCTTGCGCGCGCCGGCGCTCACCCAATTGGTGATTTCTTCCGCTTTGTTGCTCTCGCTGGCAAAGTCCACTTGCTGCAAAAGTTCGGTTCCCATAAGAACGTTGCCAAGCGGATTCTTGAGGTCGTGGGCCACCGTATGGGCGAAGGCCTCCAGTTCCTCATTGCTTGCCTGAAGTGCGGCATTGGCTTCTTGTAAGGCCACTACCTGCTGCTCGAGCCTGGCCTGCAAGGCCTGGAGTGTGATGTGCGTCTTGACGCGCGCCAGCACTTCCTCGACCTGAAAAGGCTTGGTGATATAGTCAACCGCCCCTACGCCAAAGGCTTGTACCTTGTTCATCACCTCATCCAACGCGCTCATGAAGATGACGGGGATGTCGCGTGTGCTTTCGTTGGCCTTCAGGCGTTCGCATACCTCATAGCCGTTCAAACCCGGCATCATAATGTCAAGCAGAATTAAATCCGGTCGTTCTTCCTCTGCGGCAGTCAAGGCCATCGCGCCGTCGGGGATGCCGCGTACCAGATACCCGTTATCCATCAGAATTTTCGCCAGGATACGGAGATTCGGCAGGGTGTCGTCCACAATCAAGATATTGCCTTTATGGGTGGTCGCTTCTATCGCCATTTGCTGCTCCTTTTATGGATTCAAGCCTTCAGCTTGCGCCAGAAGGGTGATGATTTGATGGAACTGAAACTCATCGACCAACTGCGACAGGGATGTTGCCACAGCCGGGTGTTCCGTTTGAATTTGCGTTATCAGGTCTTGTACCAGGTCACCGCGGGCTCTGAGCGCCGCTGCCCGTACTTCGGCGCGCCACGCCGCCGGCAGAGCGGCCAATGCCTGCGGCGTCAAGACAAATGTTGCCATCACGGTTTCCAGTTTGTTATCCGGCGCGATGTGGTCTGCATAAACGTAGCGCACCGGCAAATGCTGCGCCACCATCTCGAAAACCTCTATCGCGCGCACGGGTTTGCGCAGGTAATCGTCGCAGCCCATCGCCAGGCTGGTCTGGCGATCTTCTTCAAGCGCGCTGGCGGTCAAAGCGACGATCACAGTATTGGCCCCCTCTGGGGTTGCCTTGATGTGTTGTGTCGCTGCATAGCCGTCCATAACCGGCATGCGAATATCCATAAAGATCAGATGAGGATGCCAGGCCGCATGCATGGCAATGGCTTCCCGTCCATTGGCGGCTTCACGCACGGCAAAGCCCGCGCTCGCTAAAAGTTCCCGAATCAGTAAGCGATTTTCGCCCCGATCATCGACGATCAGAATGCGATATTCCGGCTGATCGGGCGCCAGCCCTATGACCTGGCGAGGGGGAGGCGCCTGCGTCACTTGCTCCGCCGTCACCGGTTCAACCTGGATGCTGAAACGAAAACTGGAGCCTTGCCCCAACTGGCTGCGCACCGAGAGCGTTCCCCCCATCAACTCGACAAATCGGCGGCTGATCGGCAAGCCCAGGCCGGTGCCTTCCTGCGACCGTTTGCCGCTCGAGGTTTGTGTAAATGCCTTGAACAGCTCATCCAATTCTTCCGGCGCGATGCCGATGCCGGTGTCTTCGACCTCGAAATAAAGACGGTAGAGATTGGCCGGCGTCAGTTCGCCTTCGCCGGACGCACCGGCTGTTTCCACCCGGAGCGTGACGCCGCCTTTTTCGGTAAACTTGATCGCATTGCTGAGCAGATTGAGGAGCACCTGCCGCAGTTTGCGTTCGTCGGTGCGGATAAATTGTGGAACATCGGGAGCACATTCAAGTTGCAGGGACAACCCTTTTTTCTGTGTGCGCAGGGTAAACATCGCCAGCACACTCTCCAACAGTGCGTGGAGGTCGAAGTTGGCCGGCTCGAATGTCATCTGTCCCGCTTCGATTCTGGACATGTCCAGGATGTCGTTGATCAGATCGAGCAGGTTTTCACTGCTTTGACTGATAATTTGCAGGTTTTGCCGATGTTCCGCCGGAAAATTGGGACTACGCTGCATCAACTGCACGAACCCCAAGATGGCGTTGAGCGGCGTCCGCAACTCGTGGCTCATGTTGGCGAGGAATTCGCCCTTGGCGCGGCTAGCCGCCTCTGCAGCACGGCGGGCATCAATCAATTCCGTGACGTCGATGAACGATTCGATCCCTTCCACCACTTGCCCGCGCTCGTTACGGATCAGGTCTGCATTTTTGATGATGGATAGGCGTTTCCCAGACTTGGCCGTGATTTCACATTCCTGCCGGGAGATCGGCCCGGCGCTCAGGTCAGCAAAAAGCTCACACTGCGCACAGTGGTCGCTGTTGAGGATCGTGCAGGGCCGGCCAATGACCTCATCTGCCGTATAGCCGGTGATTTCGGTGAACGCCTCGTTTACGCTGGTGATGGTCATGGTTGTATCGACGGTGTAGACGGCCGTCGCCGCCGTTTCCAGAATTTTGCGTTGCAGCGCGATGGCTTCTTTCAGTTCGGTGAACTGGTACGCCGTGTGCATCGCTACGGCGGTTAGATTGCTCAAGGTCAGGATAACTTCACGGTCGTGGGCTCCGAACTCGCGCGGCGACTCGACATTGCCTAACAGCATCATTCCCAAGATGCGCTCGCCATATTTGATAGGCACCCCCAGGCACGC
>JAIOAS010000179.1 GCA_019873725.1 Chloroflexota bacterium
ATTCTCCAGAATGTCGGATTCTCGATTTGGCGGTTCACCCAGCAGCAACACTTTCTGTCCCATAAACGCCGCTTCCTCGATATTGTGCGTGACGAGTACCACGGTCACGCCTGCCTCTTCGCATAGCGACAACGTCAGCGTCTGCAACCCCTCGCGGGTGGGGGCGTCCAGCGCGGAGAACGGCTCGTCCATCAGCACCAGGTCGGGATCGAGGACGAGCGTGCGCGCAATCGCCGCGCGCTGGCGCTGCCCGCCGGAAATCTGGCCGGGGTACTTCGCCGCCACCTCCGCAATGCCCAGCCGCGCCAGCCAGTGCTCGACGCGCGCCTGCGCTTCGGCGGGGTCCAGCCGTTCGTCGCGGGGCACGTGCCGCCCATCCGGCCCGTAGAAGCGGCGGATGCGCAGCCCCAACATCACGTTATCCTGCACCGTCGCCCAGGGCAGCAGGCCATACTCCTGTAAAATCAACCCCGTGCGCGGGCGCGGACGGACAATGCGCTCGCCATCAACAGTGACCTCCCCGGCCTGTGGGAATATCAATCCGGCCAGCAGCATCAACAACGTGCTCTTTCCGCACCCCGACGGCCCCAGCACCGCCCACACCTCCCCATGCTCTCCGCGCCACGAGAACCGCTCGAACACCGGCGGCTGGCCCGGATAAGCAAACGTCACGTCGCGTAAGTCGAACATCGGTAGACGGTAGACAGTAGACGGCAGACAGGGAGAGAGTCAATCAGTTCATTTGCTAATTCCTGCCTCCTGCCTCCTGCCTCTTGCCTCCTGCTTCACTTCCTGCTCTCCGGGAACCGATTGAAGTCCACGATATACGGCCACCAGTTGTTGAGCTTGCCATCGGGGGCGCGGCCTGGGGCATGGGGAAGGCGCTTGAGCCACCAGCGATGATGCTCGCGGATGTCGCCGTTGCCCCATTGGGCACAGTTCATCGGTTTCTTCGCGCCGGTAAGGTCGGGATAGTTCAGCCAGTCGTCGGCGCTGCTCAGCACGGTGCGGCGATTGCCCCAGTCGTAGTCGCGCTCGCTGTTGGGCGCGAAGTGGACGTTGCCGCAGGCCGCCTCGCCCGGCGCGACCTTGTCGTACAGCGTGAAGCGGTTCCATGCGTGGGGCACTGACTGTTGCGCGACCGGCACCAGCTCCCACGAGCCGTAAACGTGGCGCATAATCGATTCGACGCGATGCCCGAACGCTTCCAACATCTCACCGACACCCCGCTCGTAGTTGAAGCCCATCGTGACGAAGGTGCGGAATCCCCAAAAGCCCGGTACGGGTTCAGAGTTGCAGAAGTAAGGCTGTCCGCCGGCCATCGTGGATTCCCAGAAGCCGCCGTAGGGGAAGCCCCACAGCCACACCTCGTCAATTTCCCCCAACATCACCCGCCAGGGAATCTTGTACGCTTTGAAAATCGCCGCGTAATCCACCGCGTCGGGCTGGTGCCAGGCTTCTTTGCCCTTATGGCACGCCATATACGTGGCGTTAGTGTAGCGGAAGCCGTCCAGTTTGAGCGGATACTCGTCTACGTCAATCGTTTCCACGATGCGATAGCGCACGTAGCCATAGCTGCACTCTTCGATGTCGGCGATATACTGGGGCATCAGGTCACGCGGATCGTTCCACCCCAGCACCTCGTAGAGCCGTTTACCGCCCTGTTCAGGAAACACCGGCGCGAAGTTGATCACCAACACTTTCGGTTCGACAGCCGGCATAGGGACTCTCGTTTTTCCGAACATAGACCCTCCTTAAAAAATAGTCACGTAGTCGTTAGTCTTATAGTCGGAGCACCACCTGGATCGCCAGATCCAGACCAGAACGGGGATCTGGCGATCCCCTTGGAGCATTTGGGATTACTGAGTCTTATAGTCGGAGCACCACTTTCGTGCGCTACATGGTGGGTGGTAGCACCGGCATCTCCTTTGGAATCACGAATGAGCGAATCGGCGAATGAGCAGTTCCCTGTTTCCCCTCTCCCTTCCCGTCTACCGCCTACTGTCTACCGAATCCTTATATGCCGGGGCCGTCGTCAGTCGCCCGGTGGCTTGCAGCCAGGCGACGGCGTCGGCGAATTGCGCTTCAGTGGGGACGGCGTTGGCGGGATAGTCGGGCAAGGCGTATGTGCCGGCCAGCGGGGCGGGAACCAGCCCTTTTTCAGCAAGCAAAGCGTTCCAGCGGCTTTTATCCGCGTTGATCGCGGTGCTGGCTTCATCAATGGCAGCCAGGAACGCACGCACGGTTTGCGGTTGCCGGTCGAGCACGTTTTTGCGGAAGGCGTAGAGGCTGCACGCGACCTCCGGGTGGCGGGTGTCATCCACAATCATCACCGCACCCTGCTGCATCGCCAGCGACGCCAGCGGTTCCGGCAGCGTCGCCGCGCGCAGTTCTCCGGCATTGAGCAATGCCATCCGATCCGGGATTTTGGGGACGGCTAACGTCGCAATCGCGTCCGTGGACAACCCCTCGGCCTCCAATAACCGGTGCGTGACGTATTCGATGACCGTGCCTTCCGACACGCCAATCGGCACGCCGCGTAACCCTTCTACGGTGGTAATGCCCGACTGCGCCGCCGCCAGGACGCGAAACTGCGCGAAATCGGCCGTGGGGACCATCGCGTAGCGCACGGCGACCACCTGCGGCGACTCGCGGTTGTACAGGGCCAGCGCCACCAGATCGGTGATGAAACCGTCAATCTGCCCGGCCTGCAACAACTGATCGCGTTCGGCGGCGGAGGCGGCGGGGACCAACTCGACCGCGATCCCCTGCGCGGCAAAATACCCCTCGGCCTCGGCGACATACAGCGGCAGCGCGTCGAGAATCGGCAGCACTGCGATGCGCAACGCCCTCGCCTCCGGCTTGCGGCATCCGACCAGCAAAACCACCCCGAGACAAAGCGCCAGCAGCACAACTTTCGCTTTTCGCATAATCGTTCCTTGTCGGTAATCGGTTACTTGGGTGAAACCCCGTTATCCGTCAGGTCTTCACCATAAGGCCGCCGGTATGTGACGGTGGTGGGCCGTTCCTTTGCATCCGGCGCATAGGTGAATGTCAGCAGCGACGCGGGCGCGGGGTAGTCGTCGGCCAGCCCGTAGACGTTCAGCGTATGCTTGTTCGCCGGGATCAGTTCGACGCCGAAGGCCCACAGCGCGGTGAACGCGATCACGTCCCCGTGGCTTACCGCGACGACGTGCTGCCCGGCATACTCGCGCCGCATTTGCGCCAGGAATTCCCGCGCGCGGGCAACGACATCCGGCGGTTGCTCGTAGGCGGGATCATCAACGCCGGTGTACAGGTCCCAGTTGCGGGATAGCATCGTTATCAATGGCTGCCCCTCGAAGAAAAACCGCACCTCGTTGAGCAAATCGGACGTGTACAAGGGAACGTCAGGCCGTTCCGCCAGTAGCATGTGCGCCGTCTGTTGCGCGCGCACTAACGGGCTGCTGAAGACTGCCGCTACCGGTGTATCGCGCAGCGCCTCCGCTGCTGCCTGTGCCTGCCGCTTGCCGAATTCGCTCAATGGAAATCCCGGCAATCGCCCATACACAACCCGCTCTGGATTGTACACCTGCCCGTGCCGAACGAAAGTGATCTGTGTGAGTGTCATCAATGCAGTTGAAGAATCCTCCATAGAAATAAAACGTGAAACGTAAAACGTAAAACGTAAAACGTAAAACGTAAGACGTAATGAGGCCAATTACGTTTTACGCATTACGTTAACAACGCTCCCAGTACACCTGCAAACAGCGTCACGCTGATGTAGCTGTTGATGTTGAAAAACGCGACATTGACCCGTGAAAGGTCATTTGGGCGCACCAGGCTGTGCTCGTAGATGAGCAGCCCGGCGATGACGGCCAACGCGAGCCAATACGGCCAGCCCAGCGCGAGCGTCTGCCCCAGGGCGATGAGCAGCATAAGCGTGCCGACGTGGCACACCGATGACAGCGCCAGGGCCACGGGGATACCGAACTGCGCCGGGATCGCGTGCAGGCCCGCCGCGCGGTCGGCCTCCACATCCTGGCAGGCGTAGATGAGATCGAACCCGCCGATCCACAACGTCACCACGCCCACCAGCACCCACGCCGGTACGTCGTCCGCCGTGAACAACGACCCGCGCACCGCCACCCACGCGCCCATCGGCGCCAGGCCGTCGGTAAAGCCCAGGATGAAGTGCGAGAGCCACGTGAAGCGCTTGGTGAAGGCATAGCCCACCAAAAAGAGCAATGCGCCCGGCAGCAGCATCAGCGGTAGCGGCCCCAGTTGCCATGCCGCAATCCCCAACACCAGCCCCGCCACTGCCGTCCCTGCCCACGCCGTCGAAAGCGTGATGCGTCCGGTCACGAGCGGCCGATTCGCCGTGCGCGGATTCCGCGCGTCGAGCGCCCGGTCCGCGATGCGGTTCACGCCCATCGCCAGCGTCCGCGCCGCCGCCATCGCCACGGTGATCCACGCGAATTGCCGCCATGTCGGCCACCCGCCTGCTGCCAGAAACATCCCCACATAGGCAAAAGGGAGGGCGAAGATCGTGTGCTCGAACTTGATCAGTTCCAGGAAATCGCGGATTTTCGTCAACACGCTGAAATTATACCATGATGCGTGATGCGTAAAACGTAAAGCGTAAAGCGTAAAACGTAAAGCGTAATACTCTATGCTTGAAGCGGAGTGTCAGGTCTGCGCTTCTGCGCGCTATGCTGGGGTCTGGCGAGCCCCGGCCAGCCCAAACTGAGGCGATATGTGCAGTGGGCTTTACGGAGTTACTGATCACGTTTCACGTTTCGCGCATCTTGTATATAATCCGCACTATGAACCGTAACCCATGGCTTGCCTTCGTATGTGGATTAATTCTCGTCGCTGTGGCTGCGCTTAGCGCCGTGCAACTCTCCGCGCGGCGGCAGTTCCTCACCCGTGGCCGGGAAACCGGTTTCCCGGCGCCTCGGGCCGATACGGAACTACCACGCGCATGTGTCAACGCGGCGTTGGAGCAGTACGATGCCGGCCGTCTGACCTGGGCGCTGGATACGATTGCCGATGGCGGCTTTGCCTGGGTGCGCCAGCGTTTTGTCTGGGCGGACATCGAACCTGCGCCGGGCGACTTTCGTTGGGAGACGTGGGATGCGTTGGTGGCGCAAGCCGCTGCGCGCGATCTGCGCCTGATTGCTGTCCTCGATACCGCGCCCGCGTGGGCGGGGATGCCGCCCGATCCGGCGGCGTTCGCCCGGTTCGCCGGGGCATTTGCCGCCCGTTATGGTGACGTGCTGACCTACTACCAAATCTGGCACAACCCCAACCTCGGCGACGCCTGGGGCGGGTATGCGGACGCCTATGGCTACACGGCTTTGCTCGCGGGTGCTGCAGACGCGATCCGTGCTCTGGATACCGACGCGCGCATCCTCCTCGGCAGCCTTGCCCCCAACGTCGAGACAGGCGAGCGCAACTATGCCGAGGATGTTTTCCTGGAGATGCTCTACGTCGCCGGCGCGCAGCCGTACTTTGACGTGATCGCTGCACAGCCCTACGGCTTCTTTGCTGCGCCGGAGGAGCGCACGGTGGGCCGCGAAGCCTTCAACTTCTCGCGGGCGATTCTGCTCCACGAGGCGTTGGAAGCGCACGGCGACGGCGACAAGGCCGTGTGGGTCAGCCACTTTGGGTGGAACAGCAAACCCGCCGAGTGGCCTGGTCCAACCTCAATTTGGGGCAGTGTGGACGAGACGGCGCAGGCAGAATACACCGTCGCGGCGTTGATGCGGGCGGAGCGCGAGTGGCCCTGGGTGGGTGTGATGTGCGTCAACGGGTTCCAGCCGCGTCCTGAGGATCCGGCGCGTCTTGTTCCCGATGCGGAGGAACATTGGGGCTTCGCCTTGGTGGGGCCAGAGGGTGAACCGCGACCGGTCTATACGGCACTGCGCGAGTGGAACGCCCGCCCGCGCGTGGCGACGCCCGGTGGGTACAATGCAAGCACGTCGCTGGCAGACTTCGACGGTACGTGGACGCTCGGCCCGCAGGGTGCGGACATCGGCCAGAGCGGCGACCGGGTAACGCTGACGTTCGAGGGCACAGGCGTCGCGCTGACGGTGCGGCGCGGGCCGTACCGCGCGTTCCTGTTCGTCACCGTTGATGGTGCGCCGGCCCCCGCGTTGCCCCGCGACCGCGAAGGGCACGCCTACGTCGTTCTCTACGATCCCCTGACTGCCGTGGCGACCGTCCCCCTGGCGGAAAACCTCCCCTACGGGCGACATACCGTCGAAGTGATCGCCGAGCGGGGGTGGGGACAGTGGGCGCTGGCCGATTGGCGTGTGGCGAATCAACCGGACATAACCACGGATGCAGTTGGCTATGCCGCGTTCGGCCTGCTGGGCGTTGTCGGATTGGCGTTGGCGATCTTTGCGGGGAGGCGCGTGCACTGGGGGCGTCTGGGGCGCAGCCTTGCCGAAGCCTGGAATTGGCTGCGCAAAGGGGGGCGGGTGGCGCTCACGGCGCTGTTGAGCGCGATTTATCTCTTCGCCGCGTGGCAGGTGATGATGGGGCAGGGCGTTTTCCGCCGCCTGGGCGATGGTGGTGAGCAACTGGCATTGCTGTTGGCGGCAGGGCTGTACTATTTTTCGCCGTGGTTCCTGTTGACGCTCGGCGCGGGCGCGGTAGTCTCGTTCATCGTATTCATGCGTCCGGCGTTGGGACTGGCGCTCACGCTGTTTGCCGCGCCACTGTACATGCATCCGCTGTCGTTGCTTGGCAAGTCGTTCTCGCTGGCGGAACTGGTGCTGCTGCCCACCATCGCGGGCAGTTTCGTGCAGGTGGTGGGGAAGTGGAAGTCGGGATGGCGCCCTCGGGTTCCCCGCCGTCAACTGACGTGGATGGGCGCTTTTGTCGTCGTGGCGGTGCTCTCCACGCTCTTCGCCCAGCACCGGCATGAGGCGCTGCGTGAACTGCGCCTGGTCATCCTCGAACCGGTCTTGTTCTACCTGGCGCTGGTTGCCCTGCCGATGGAGAAGCGCGAGCGGCAGCGCGTCATCGACGCCTTCGTGTGCAGCGCGGTGCTGGTCGCCGTGGTGGGGCTGGTGCAGTATTTTTTCCTGGGCGACGTGATCACGGCGGAGGGTGGGATGCGGCGGCTGCGCAGCATCTACGGGTCGCCCAACAACGTGGGGCTGTACCTGGGCCGGGCGCTGCCGCTGATGCTGGCGGTGGTGTTCTTTGGTGGAGGCAATATTTTACCGCAGAGCACGCAGAGATCGCGGAGGTCTTTTGATTTTCCCGGCGTCCTCAGCGACCTCTGCGGTGGAAAAGTTTCAAAGCGACGCCTGCTGTACGCGCTGGCGTGCGTGCCGGTGGGAGCGGCCTTGCTGCTGAGCCTCTCGCGTGGCGCGATTGTACTGGGCATCCCGGCGGCGCTGGTGTTGTTGGGCTTCCTCGGCGGGCCGAAATGGCGGCGGGCGACGATCGTGGTGCTGTTGCTCGGCGTCGTGGCGCTGATTCCGCTGCTGCGCACGCCGCGTTTTGCCGGGCTGTTCGATTTGAGCGGCGGGACAACGGGCTTCCGGTTGTCGCTGTGGCATAGCTCCTGGGGGATGATCCGCGATTATCCGTTATTGGGCGTGGGGCCGGATAACTTCCTCTACGCTTATCGCACCCGCTACGTCTTGCCGACGGCGTGGGAAGAGTTTAACCTGGCGCATCCGCACAACGTCGTGATGGATTTTGCCGCGCGGTTGGGTCTCCTGGGAGTGGTGATATTGGCGGGGCTGCAAGTGTCGTTTTGGCGCCAGGTGTGGCCTCTGCGCAATGACGTCCGTCCGGAGCCCCGTGCCCTTGCCCTGGGCGTGATGGCTTCAATGGCGGATTTCCTGGCGCACGGGATGGTGGATGCGGCGTACTTTGTGATCGACCTGGCGTTTGTCTTCTGGTTTTCGCTGGCGATAGGCGTCTGGCTAAACGAAAACCCCGGCGCAGGTTCAGGCAAACTTTAGTTTGCACACCTGCGCCAGGGTAACTTTCGTCAGGGTGAACCTTATTCCACAACCTCCAACAAGGTTTCGCCGATGCCGCTCTGGATGTTGATTTCTACGGTCACAGGCGACACGCCGTAAGCGGCGTTAACGTACACGTCGCCGTCGCGCGTGAGGCCGCTGGTGTTGATCTTGCCGATGGCTTTGTTGATGATAACGCGCACGCCGATGTCTTTGGGCAGGTACAGGATCGTCTTGCCGATCCCGCCCTGGATGTAGACCTCAACGTTTTGCTCCCAGTCACCGTTCAAGTTCACCGTCACGTTACCGGCTCCCATATCCAATTCGAGATGTTCCAGGGCCTGGTTGCCGCTCAAATCGATCGTGAAATCCCCTGCGCTTAATTTGCCGTCAAACCGCGTCACATTCAGCTTGCCCAGGTCGATATCGCCGCTGCCTGCGCCGCACTCGATGCGCATGTCCAGCGGAATTTCCTCGTTGAATTTGAGGTCCCACGTGTAGCGGATGTCGCTGCGGGCCGAGAGCTGCTCGATAGCGGGCTGGTGGATGTTCAACCGTCCATTGCCGTCGGCGACGGTGTAATCAACCTGCGGTTTCCAATCGGCGACATTGTAGGTGAAGTTGGCGCGCATCAGCGCCTCTGCCCCGTGATTCACTTTGAGCTCGCCGGTGCCCATTTTGATGTACACGCGCACTTGTTTGGCATCGCCCACATCCACCGTCTGCGTTTCCTTGTTAAGTTCTCCCACCTTCACCGTATCGACACGCAAGTTCCCAACCGCGCAGCCCAGCGAGACGAACAGCGCGGTGACGATGATGAGTAGCAACCTCAATCGGGTTACATTGGTATTCATGAATTGGCCTCCCAAATCGTCAACGTTAAGATTGTGTTTATAGAGTAATACGAACCGGGCCGGGGTCAAGTTGCGGCGCTTGGGCGCTTTATGTTGTTGACGATGCGCCCAAATCGTAGTATCCTACGTATGTGTATGTAAATCCTTGCGCAGGTTTCAATTTGCCGGACAGGGGAGGGGTATGAGACTGAAAAACGTCCTGATGTGGATAGGGGTGATTGCCGTTGTCGTGGCGGGCGTGTGGATTTTTGCGCGCTCGCGCAAACCATCCTCCCCGGTCACGCTTGATCCGGCGGCGCTGTTGCCACAGCCCACGCCGACCATCTATCCGAGTGCGGCAACGGTGATTGAAGGTGTGCAGGCGTTGAGCCGGCTGGAAACAGCATCGTACCAGATGGAGAAGGTGATCACGGCGGAATCAGGGCAGGGGCCACTGGGTTTCCTCTTTGGCGACAAGCTGTTATTGATTGCCCATGGGGATATAGTCGCGGGCGTCGATTTGTCATACATCGGCCCCAACGACGTGATGACCACCGATGATGGCACGGTATACTTGCGCCTGCCCCCGGCAGAGGTGTTTGTCGCCACCCTGGATAATAGCCGCACTTACGTCTATGACCGTCGCACCGGCGTGGCCGGGATGAACATGCAGTTGGAGACCGCCGCCCGGCAGGAGGCCGAGCACTTGATGTTGCAAGCGGCAATTGAGAGCGGCTTACTCGAAAAAGCGGAGGAGAATGCCCGTGATGTGCTGCGCTCGTTGCTGTTGAGCCTGGGTTTCAAGCACGTCATCTTTGTGAGAGAGATGCCCACACCGACCCTTGTGCCTGTGCCGACGACGCCGGGCACTGCCGTTGCGCCCTAGGACTTCCGAATGCGTATCAAACGTGTGCCTCAAGATTTCCGTGTCGAGGAAGAGATCGTCCTACCTGGGGGCGAGCGGGGCGCCTATGCCTACTATCGCGTCGAGAAGCGCAATCTGACCACATTAGCCGTCCGCGACCGTCTTGCCGCGCGATTGAAGGTGACGCCGAGCGCGTTGGTCTTCCCGGCGCTCAAGGATGCCAGCGCGGAGGCGATCCAATACGCCAGTGTCCGCAAGCGCGGTCCTGAGCAAATCAAAGAGCGCGGCTTCATCGCCCAACGGGTGAAATGGGGCTCGCGCTCTTTACAGCCGAAAGATGTGTTGGGGAACCGGTTTGTCATCGTCGTGCGTGATTTGGCCGAAGCGGACGTGTCTGCATTGAGCGAGGCCTTGCACAAGCTGGAAGCCGAAGGTCTGCCTAACTACTTCGACGACCAGCGTTTTGGCTCGCTATCCGAAAAGGGTTTCATCGGCAAGGCCATTCTGTTGCGCGACGCCGAACAGGTTGTGCGGTTCTACCTCGAAGAACAAATGCGCGGTGACCCCGCCGACGTCCGTGAATTCAAGTCGCTGGTGAAGAGCCATTGGGGACAATGGGGATTCTTGCTGCACCAGGCGCCGCGCCCCTCGAATTTTCGCAGTGTCATCACCTACCTCAAAGATCACCCCCACGATTACGGCAAAGCCGTGAATCTCATCCAGGATCGCTTGCTCTCGATTTATCTTTCGGCTTACCAATCGTGGGTGTGGAATCACATCGCCGCGCGTTATCTTGCGTCGTTCAGCCCTACCTCGCTGGGCGTGGAGATCGTCGATGTGCCCTTTTCGCTGCCCGCCGCAAGCGCCATCCCGGAGGCCGCCAAAGCGTTGGAGATCGACCTGCCCCGTCTGACGGCGCGGTACGAAGGGGCGGTTGGCGAGGCCGCCCAGACTGTCTTTGAAATGGAAGGGTTGACTTTACACGATTTCAAGGCGCGCATCTTGCGGCGCGTCTATCTTGCCAGAGGCGAGCGCGCCGTCTGGTTCAAGCCCGCTGCCGTCGAAGTCAGCGCACCTTATCCCGACGACTACACGCCCGG
>JAIOAS010000180.1 GCA_019873725.1 Chloroflexota bacterium
GTTTTACCGGCGATGTTAATGCCCAGCTCGGGGAGATCCGCCCGCCGTCCGGTCCCTTTTTCCGAAACGGCCAGGTCTAGCCCCTCGCGCACGATCTCCCATACAGATTCGGCGATGTCGAGCGTGGCGATGACCTTTGGGGTGAAGGGGCGGATGATGTTGCCCTCCGTGTCGGCGACATGGTGGATGATCTGCGGGGCGTAGAGGGTGCCGCCGTTGGCGACGACAGCGAACACGTTAGCCATCTGCAGGGGAGTCGCCAGCAAGTTCCCCTGCCCGATGCCGGTGATGTACGTATCACCGGTCGTCCAGGTTTCCTGATAAGTCTGCCGTTTCCAGGCCGGGGTAGGCACCAGGCCACTCGCTTCTCCGGGAATGTCGATTTGCGTGCGTGCGCCCAGTCCGAACATCCGCGCGTAGGCGGCCAGCCGCTCGATGCCCAGACCCTGGAATTTGGTTTCCTCGTATCCACCGGCGACCTGATAAAAGAAGGTATCGCACGATTGCGCCAGCGCATCCACGACGTTGATGGGGCCGTGGCCTGTCCCATATTGCAGGTGAATCCAGCAGTAAAAGGGCTGCGCCAGCTCACGGTTGTCGGGGGCAAACTTGTTCGGCAGATAGAAAACTCCCGGATCGTTGATGATGGTATAGCGGTTGATCACGCCCTCTTGCAATGCGGCGGTGGCGGGGACAACCTTGAAAACCGAGCCCGGCGGAATCTGATCAGAAATCGCGTGGTTGATGAGTGGCTTGTGCGGGTCGCTCAACAAGGCGCGGTAGGCGTCCATATCCAGCTTGCCGCTGAACATGTTGTTGTCGTAGGTGGGCAGGCTCACCATCGAGAGCACTTGCCCGTCGCGCGGATCCAGAATCACGACCGCCCCACGCTTTGAATTGGCGGTTTCCAGCCCGGCGCGCAGGGCATCTTCGGCGACTTGTTGCAGTTCCATGTCCAGGGTAAGGTAGACGTTGTCGCCCGAACTGGGCGGCGTCTCGCTGATGACCTGCAATTCCTGTCCCAGAACGTCCCTTTCCACCAGTCGTCGCCCTGGCGTACCGCGCAGAAATTCTTCCATCTGCGCTTCTACACCAGCGTATCCGATCCGATCGACGTTGGGGTTGTAGCCTTTGCCCTCATACTCGGCGGCCTGCTCTGAAGGAATCGGCCCCAAGAAGCCGAGGATTTGGGATGTTTGTGGGCCGTAGATGTAGTTGCGGCGCGGGATGATCTGGATGCCTACGCCGGGCATAGTGACGCTGCCCTCCTGCGCGATGAGCAGCGCCAGATCGCGGTCCACGTTCTGTTCCACGACAATGGGATTGTAAGGTTCTAGCCAGCGTACCTTGTCCACCATTTCTAACAATCCCTCTGGTGGATTCTCGCCATAGGGGGGGAACGCAGCACGCCCTACGGTGCGCAGTTCGCCTTGATATTTGGGGAGGTCGAACCCCTGGGTAGTGCTGTAAGGAACGTCGAGGAGTTGCGCGAGGCGGATCAGCACGGCGCGCTCGCGCTCTGCGTCATCAGGGAGCAGGCCCGGTGTGATGGTAACGTTGTATGCAGGAATATTGCGCACTAAAATTTTGGCGTTGCGATCGTAGATGACGCCGCGCGGCGGCGAGATGGTAATGAGACGGCTTTGCTGGCGTTCGGCGCGTGCCTGCCAGGCGCCGCGCTCCAGAAATTGTAGTTGCCACAGGCGGATGAGATACAGTCCCAATACGAGCAACACCACCCATCCGATGACGGCCAGACGGGGCGCGCGTTGGATCCACGGCGGGCGTGATGCCTCATTATCGATCTCGCCCAGCCGCTGCGTCGCCCGTTTGTTCAGGCCCTTGATCGGTGTGCCGTCACCGTTCAGGTAACTCATTGGGCGAACCCTCCCAGGCGCGGTTGCGTGCGCTTGTGGAACCAGACCAGGAACGTGAACGCAAAGGGCGAGAGTAGGAAATTGAGCAATGCCGCCGGCCCGGCGACCGTTTGCACGGCGCGGCCCACATCAATGCTGTATCCCAACACCGCCATCGTGCCCAACAAGATGCCGTGTCCTACCAGCGTGCCCAACGCCGACATCAGCGCCAGCCGGATGAGGGTCGGCCCCAGGGCATGCACCCAGGGTTGCCCCGCCAGAAACCCCACCGCCGTCAGTGCCAGCGTCCACATGCCGAAAGCGCCGCCGGAGAGCAAATCGCAGAAGATGCCCCCCACGAATCCCCAGACTGCGCCTTCGTTTGCCCCGCGGATGATCGCCCACGTCACGGTCAACAGTAATACCAGGTCGGGCCGCCCACCCAGGAATTGTATCCCTTCCACCCATACGCTTTGGAGGACCGCCGCTACCATCAGGATAGGAATACCAAAGTACAGGCTCATTTACTGTTCTAGCTCCTGTAGATTGACACGCGGAAAATCGGTAATCACCAACACCATCTCCAGCCGTTTAAAGTCAATCGCCGGGCGGATTACAGCACGTTGAAAGAGATCGGATTCCAGGTACGAGACGCTTTCCACCTGGCCCAGGATCAGCCCTCTGGGGAGCAGCCCCCCCGCTGCCGAAGTGATGACGGTTTCGCCGCCGCGCACTTCTTCGTCGGGCAGAATATCGATCATGCTCAAGCCCCCTTCCGGGGTCCCGATGACCATACCGGTGACGCGGGTTTCCTGGAGCATGGCCGCGATTTGGCTTTGCGGATCGTTGACGAGCTGGATGTAGGCCAGGTTCGGCGAGACGCGCGCGACGCGCCCAACCAAAACCGCGCCACCGGTGACGACCGGCATCCCCACGGCGACACCCTGGCGCGTGCCTGTGTTGATGATCAGATATTGTAGATAGGGATTGGTGTCCTGCCCTACCAATGTGCCGCAGGGAAAAGTGCCGCAGCCGCGCTCGACAACGTCGGCGCCGACGTAGCTGTAGGTGGGATTCTCCTGGGCGAAGTTGAGGATGCGCCGCAGTTCATCGTTTTCGGCTTTGAACTCGCGCAGGCGGAAATTTTCCTGGATCAGGGTGTCATTTGCGCTTTGCAGCGCCTCGACTTGCGCCTGTAGTTGTTGAACATCCTGCGCTGTTTGTCCCAGATCGCCCAGTGTATCCAGGACACTTGCCACACCGCGCGCTACCGGTGCGATGATCTGGCCTAAAAGGCTCTCCAAGGGACTGAATGTACCGGCCTCAATCAGGAGCAGGAAGAGCAGCGCCACGGCTAACAATACCCAGGGCAGCCACTGCCCACTTTCCCGTCGCATGGTTATCCCTATTCTTTAGTCAAGTTGTCGAATCGTCAGGTAGTCAGGTAGTCAGATAGTCAGGTAGTCAGATAGTCTTTAGTCAGTTATAAAGATTCTTGACTTTCCGGTGCAGTCGGTCTCTGACTACACTCTGCTATGGCCGGTCTCCGACCACACCTTCGCTATGGCCGGTCTCCGACCGTGCCATTGCTGTGACCGGTCTCTGACCACTATCATTCTTGTCACAGTTCCCTATTTTTGCTTCGAGCGGATCGCCAGATCCGCGTCTTATGAGCGAGACCACGCCCTTGCTGTGGGCGGTCTCTGCCCGTGCCACCAGCCGGATGCATCACGAAGCTGAACCACCAGGATGGCGGCGGTCGTCGCTGGAAAGGGTGGGGCGCAGCACCTCGAGATTCTCCAGCACCATGCCTGCGCCGCGAGCGACGCACGTCAGCGGGTCTTGCGCGACCCAGGCCCGGATGTGGGTTTCTTCGGTGATGCGCTCGGCGATACCCTTCAACAGTCCGCCACCGCCGGCCACACAGATGCCGGTCTCCATCAAATCCGACACCAGTTCGGGCGGTGTTTCATCCAACGTGTCGCGCACTAAATCCACGATGATGTTGGTCGAGCGACTCAAGGCTTCGCGGATTTCGATACTGCTGATTTCGATCTCTTCGGGCAGGCCGGTGATAAGGTTGCGCCCGCGCATAGCCATCGTGCGCTCTTCGGGTAGTGGGTAGGCCGAGCCGATGTTGATTTTGACGCGCTCGGCGGTGCGCTCACTGATCGCCAGGTTGTACTTCTGACGCGCGTACTGCACGATGTCATCGTCCAACTCATCACCGGCGATGCGCAGGCTTTTGCTCACGACGATACCCTTGAGCGCGAACACGGCAACTTCGGTTGTGCCGCCGCCGATGTCGACGATCATGCTGCCCTGCGCTTCGGTCACGGGTAGCCCGGCCCCAATCGCCGCCGCCATGGGTTCTTCGATCAAGTACGCTTCGCGCGCGCCGGCTTTGAGCGCCGCATCGCGCACGGCGCGCTTTTCCACTTCGGTCACGCCGCTGGGAATGCCGATCACAACGCGTGGACGGGGGAAGGGGATGAACAACTGGCGGTGCGCTTGTTTGATGAAGTACCGTAGCATTGCCTCGGTGATGTCGAATTCGGAGATCACGCCGTCGCGGAGCGGGCGAATGGCAACGATGTTAGGGGGTGTTTTCCCTACCATTTCCTTGGCTTCGGCACCTACAGCGAGCACGTAATCGCGGCGGGTGCTATCGACGGCAACCCACGAGGGTTCGTTGCTGATGATGCCCCTCCCTCGCACGTAAACCAGTGTGTTGGCTGTACCCAGGTCGATGCCGATATCCAGGGAGAACAGTCCTAGCAGTGCGTCTATTGGATTAAACAAGCGTGTCCTCGATCCATATCTTCATTTGTTAAGCCCACTGTTTGATTATACCATAGCATACCACAGCCGCAATTAGGAATGGCAAATAGCAAATGGCGAATCAGCGAATGGCGAATCAGCGAATGGGCGAATGAGCGAATCAGCGATTCGACGAATAACGAAAGTTCTCCTTACTTCTTACTCCTTACTCTTTACTCTTTACTCTTTACTCCCCTATCCGCGCCTCAAGCGCCGCCAGGGTGGTGACCGGACCGAGGGTGCGCAGAAATTCGCGTGGCGTCGCACTGAGCGCCCACGCCAGGCGCACGGCCGGCCCGATGGGGTCCTCACCGGCTGCTCCCGGCGCGCTGGCGTAGGCCCCATGGAAAGCGAAGTACGCCTGATTCAGGCGGCGGAGCAGGTATCCATTGGCGACAAAGTACCGCCGCCGTTCCTCCATATAGGCTTCCGCCGCCTCGATTTTGCCCTCGGCCAGCAGTTGATCCACCGTGACGCGCGTGATGTGCATCTCTGCGCCGAAGTCGAAATGTGCCTGGTTGGCGACCGTCACTTCTTCGGTAAGCTTCAGGGCATTGGGCAGACGTTTGGACCGTTCGAAGTACGGCGTATAGTAGCGCAGGATGACCTCTTGCCCGGCCCACTCCCCCAGCAGTGAGGCCGCCGTCTCGTTCAACGTGCGTGTTTCACCCGAACGGTCGTAGTAAAAGCCCAGGGGATAGAAGACCAGGTAATGATGCGCCCACTCGTGCGCGATGACGTCGCTTACCCAGTCGAGCGAACTGCTCTCCAAAAGCATCGCCGGATAGGCGGCCAGTCCGCCGATACCGGTCACATACGCCGATTTGTCGGGAAACTGGCTTTCGAGTTCCTTCTCTATGGCGTCTTGCTCGGCTGCTGTCAGCCCGGCAACCAGGGGACGCTGGTATACACTCTGGATCACCTCACGCGGCGAAACGATCAGCAGATAGGGCAGCGGGGTAAACGAGCCGCTGACCGGCGGCAGGATTTGCGCCAGGGTGCCGAATCCGCCGCTGCGCAGGACGCTGCTCACCTGCTCGCCCAGGATTGCTTCGGCGACCAGGCCACTGCGTTGCATCTGCCCGCGTAAGTCCGCCAGCGTCTGCTGTTGTTCGCGTGTCGCTGCGGCGGGATCGTCAATCTGCAAGTTGCTATAAGCCCGGCTGATCTCGTCCGCTAACCGGGCTGCGTCGCGTACCTGTCCGAGATAGTCGAGCACGAACCGGGCGCGCTGGTCCTCGTCCATAAAGCGCTGCGGATTGAGCGCACCGAAGGCCATTTTGCGCGCGAGCGCCTCAAGCTCCCACGTGACAAAGTTGAATGCCCGGCTCGTCGTGGCGACGTTCAGCCGGAATTTGAGGTCTTGCGGCGGCGGCCCTTCGCCGTGCACTAATAACATCACCCCCAACACCAGTAGCGCGGTGTGAATGGCTCTATCCCAGTTAACCGGTAATTTGTTTCTCATCCCCCTAAGTGTAACCGCAACGGGTGAAAAATCAAGAAGAAGTTATACTTTATTAGACACTTGCTAAAACTCACACATCCCTTATAGTTAGAGAGGTAATGCTACATTTGGCTGCAAGGGCCTGAGACAAAAGGGGATTCTCGGAGGCATTTTTATGGAAATTGGTGTGGTCAAACGGATGGATATCAATGCGGAGGTGCAACGCGCCTATCTCGATTACGCCATGAGCGTGATTGTGGCGCGTGCGCTGCCGGATGCCCGCGACGGCCTGAAGCCGGTGCAACGTCGCATTCTGTACGCGATGCACGACATGGGCCTCAGGCCGGATTCGCCGTACAAAAAGTCGGCGCGTATCGTCGGTGAAGTGTTGGGTAAATATCACCCGCACGGTGACGCCGCAGTGTATGAGGCGATGGCGCGTATGGCGCAGGATTTCTCCATGCGCTACATGCTGGTGGATGGGCAGGGAAATTTCGGCTCCATCGACGGCGATGCGCCCGCGGCGATGCGCTATACCGAAGCCCGGCTGATGCCGCTGTCGACCGAAATCCTGCTGGACATCGAGAAGGATACCGTCGACTGGGTCGATAACTTCGACGGTACCCTCAAAGAACCAGCCGTGTTGCCTTCGCGGATCCCGAATCTGCTGGTCAACGGGGCCTCGGGTATCGCGGTGGGCATGTCCACCAACATCCCCCCCCACAACCTGGGCGAGGTGGTCGATGCGCTCATCTATCTACTCGACAACTGGCAGAAGGTCGAGGATGTGGATGTCGCCGAATTGATGAAGTTTATCCAGGGGCCGGATTTTCCGACCGGTGGGCTGGTCTACCGCCAGGATACGGCGGACGGTGAGGATTTGCTGGTCAAAGCCTATGCCACGGGCCGCGGGCGCGTTACCATCCGCGCGCGCGCGCACATCGAAGAGGGCGCGCGGGGACGGCAACGCCTCGTCATTACCGAAATCCCCTATCAGGTGAACAAAACCTCACTGCTGGAGAGCATCGCGGAAGATGTGCGCGCCGGGAATCTGGAAGGCATCTCTGATCTGCGGGATGAATCGGACCGCCAGGGGATGCGCATCGTCATCGAACTGAGCCTGGGGGCCAACCCCGACAAAGTCCTGAACGACCTCTACCGGCGCACGTCGTTGGAGACGCGCTATAGCATCATCCTGTTGGCGCTGGTGGATGGCGAACCGCGCCGCCTGACGCTCAAGCGCGCGCTCACCCTGTTCCTTGAATACCGCCTTGAAGTTCTGCAGCGCCGGGCGCGTTACGAACTGGAACATGCCCGCCGCCGCGCCCATATCCTCGAAGGCTTGCTGATCGCGCTGGACAACCTTGACGCCGTCATCGACACGATCCGCCGTTCCCGCACCGTTGAGACTGCGCGCCAGAACCTGATGAAGAATTTCAAATTGACGGAAATCCAGGCGCAAGCCATTTTGGATATGCAATTGCGGCGTCTGGCGGCACTGGAACGCAAGAAACTTCAGGACGAGTACCAGGAATTGCTGGCGACGATCAAGGAGCTGGAGGCGCTATTGAAGTCACCGGTCAAGCAGCGCGCCGCGATTCGTGCCGAGCTGATGGATATGCGGACGGCGTATGCCGACGCGCGGCGCACGCATATTCTGGACGTCAAAGGTGCGACGGTGGCCGCCAGCGCGTTGACCCCCGACCAGCCGGTCTGGGTGACGGTGAGCCGCGAGGGCCGCATCGGCCGCATCCCTGACGACGGCAAGACCCCGCCGCGCGTGACTGCACGTCCGGCGGAGGCTCCGCTGGCGCTGATCGGCGCTTCGACGCGCGATGTGCTCTATCTCTTCACGGCGACGGGCGATGCGATCGCCGTGCCGGTGCACCAACTGCCGGAAGGCGTGGCCTGGGATGGCGGCGGCGCGCCCTGGTCGACGTTGTTGCGGGTGAGCAACGGTCATCGGCTGGTGGCGGCGCTGGCGCTGCCAAAAACGCCGCCCGAAGGCCATACGGTCTTTCTCGCCACCGCCAACGGTCAGGTGAAGCGCCTCGCGCCCGAAGAGTTACCGGCAGTGGGACGCGACCTCACGCAGATTATTCGCGTAGACAAAGGGGATGCGCTGGTGGGGGTGGCCTGGGTGGTGGAGAAGGCTGAAGTCATTCTGGGAACGGCGCAGGGGGTGGGTATCCGGTTCGAAGTGACGGATGTGCGTCCTACCGGGGCGAAAGCCGGCGGGATGGCCGGCATCCGTGTGGAGGAGGGCGATGCCGTCGTGGGGGTGGCGGTGGTGCAGCCTCGTGCCTCGTTCTTCACCATCACCGACCAAGGCTTTGCCAAGCGCACACCTGTGAGTGATTTTCCGGCCCAGAAACGCGGCGGCAAGGGCGTGCAGATCGCCAAACTTGCGGCAAAGGAGCGCATTGCGAGCGTGGGCATGATCACCGGATCCAGCCGTTTGATGCCGGTGACGCAACGCGGCGCCTCGAAGACGGTGACGGGACGTTCTGTGCCGGAGCAGGGCCGCGCGACGCGCGGGGAGTCGATCATCGCGTTGCAGGGCAAAGATGCGGTGGTCGATGTCGTTTTTCAGATTGAACGTAGTGAAACGGTGAGCGAAAGTTAAATCGGGAGAGAACCAATGACCTATCGAGACGAACGATTGACATGTGCAACGTGTGGCAAAACGTTTATCTATCGCGTTGAAGAACAGCGCCAGCAGGCGGAGCTGGGCTTTGCGCCGGAGACGCCCCAACAGTGTGCGGAGTGTCGAGCGCAGGAGGCGCTGGGGCCGGGACTGCGGGCCGGTGTGGTGAAGTGGTTCCGGGAGGACAAACACTTCGGCTTTATCACCCAGCGGGATGGCAGTGATATTTTCTTCCACAACAGTGCGATTGAGGGTGACGTGGACCAGGTGATGCGGGAAAATGCGCCGGTCTGGTACGAGGTGACCATGACTGAGCGCGGCCCGCAGGCCGTCAACGTCCATTTGCGCGAGTGAATGGTTTGTTTTTCATCAGCAGATTAAGCCGATTTCGCAGATTGTGTAGTGGTCAAAGACATATTGCACCGCAGAGAGCGCAAAGCTCGCAGAGATTTATAGAATTTCTCCGCGCTCTCAGCGAACTCTGCGGTAAAAAAAGCCGTCCGGCAAGTTCAAACTCTCGTTGACCAGTACACGATTTCGCAGGTTGTCTGCTTTTTAGCAATGAAATCTGCTTCATCTGCTCAATCTGCTGATCAGGGATGAGAAACGATGCGATGCGCGTAGCGTTGAGTGGGTGGTTTTGGGATCGCCCGGAGACGGGGAGCGGCCAGTATTTGCGCTATCTGGTCGCGGCGCTGGCCGAGTATGCGCCTGCAGCGCAGTTTACGGTACTGACGCCCACACCGCCCGCGCCTGAAGCTGCCTGTGCGCCGAACGTCGCCTTTGCCGTCGTTCCGGGGAAGAAGACCAACCCCGGCAAGGTGTGGTGGGAGCAGGGGCCACTGCCCAAGGCGGCGCGGCAGCTCGGCGCGGATGTACTCCACGTGCCGTACTGGGCGCCGCCGGTGCGCGCGGGTTTGCCCACCGTGGTTACCGTTCACGACCTCATTCCGCTGCTGCTGAAGCCTTATCGCGGCAGATGGCTGGTCAGACTGTATACGGCGTTCGTGCGCCTGGCATCACCGCGCGCCTCGCTTATCCTCACCGATTCGGAAGCCTCGCGCCGCGACATCGTCGAGTATCTCAACGTCTCGCCCGACCGCGTGCAGACGGTTTATCTGGCGGTGGATCGCATCTATAGGCCGCCTGGCTCACCGGATGGAACAGGTGAGGAGGGGAGTGCAGCCAGTTCACTGCGTTGTGAAGTCTCTGTTGCGGAAGACGCGGCTGTCCTGGCGCAGTTGGGTGTGCAGCCGGGATACGTGCTTTACCTGGGCGGCTTCGACGTGCGGAAGAACGTGAGCGGCGTGTGCACGGCATTTGCGCGCGCCGTGCAGACCGTATCGGACGCGCGGCTGGTCATTGCGGGGAAGCTGCCGGCAGTGGATTCGGCGTTCATGCCTGATCCGCGCCGCCTGGTGCAGGAGGCCGGCATCCCTGAAGGGCGCGTCCATTTCGTAGACTTCGTGCCCGAAGCGGCCAAACCGGCGCTCTACCGCGGGGCGCGGGTCTTTATCTTCCCCTCGATTTACGAAGGGTTTGGCCTCCCGCCGTTGGAGGCGCTGGCGTGCGGTACGCCCGTCGTCGGTAGTCGCGCCGCCAGCCTGCCGGAGGTTATCCGCGAGGGGGGCATCCTCATCGACCCGGCGGATGTCGAAGGCATGGCCAATGCGCTCATCCGCCTGTTGACCGACGATGCCTTTCACGCCGAACTGCGCCGCCGCGCCATTCAGCGGGCCGCGCGCTTCTCCTGGGAAACAACCGCGCGGGAGACGTTTGCGGCGTATGAGAAAGCCATCAAACTGGC
>JAIOAS010000181.1:0-10232 GCA_019873725.1 Chloroflexota bacterium
CTTTCAAATCCTTAAATCGCGCGGCGGCAAACATTCCAACCAAAAGCGTGAATTCCGCCTTACCGATAACGGTTTTGAGGTGACAGACGTTTACCTGGGCGAAGGCGATGTGCTCACCGGCGTGGCCCGCCAGCGACAGGAGGAAAAAGATCGGATCGAAGCCTTGCGGCTGTCCTTTGAAATCAAGATGAAAGAACTGGAACTCGAACGCCTGCGCCTTATTCAAGCGCAGGCCGCGCAGGGCATCGCGCACCGTGCCTTGATGACAGGCGCAGCCGTTTCCCCCAGACCGCAACCCGCGCCGGAAGACAGCGGGAAAGAGGAATGAGCAATGACAACGAAAACACCCCCCTCTGCGATGAACGATCCGAGCGAGAACATGCCGTTCTATCGCTTGCGGCTGTTTGTGGCCGGCGACGAGCCGAATTCGCTCAAGGCCCAAGCCGTTCTAGCGCGCTTGTGCAACGAGCGCCTGAAGGAGCGGTGCGAAATTCGAATTGTTAATGTGTTCGAGGACTACCAGGCCGCCATTGACTACGGGATAAGTGTCGTCCCGGCCCTGATCGTAGAATCTCCGCTGCCCAAGCGTACCATTGTCGGCTCGTTGAGCGATACGGACAAGGTGCTGGCAGCGCTGGGGCTTGTGGAAAAGGAGAGCGGCTATGAATGATGACAAGCTTTCATACGACGCGCTGCGGCAACGGCTGGAACAGGCCGAAGCAACCCTCGCTGCCCTGCGGCGGGGCGAAGTGGACCTGGTGATCGGAACGAACGAACCTCTGGTCGTGCGGTTCAAATCCCTGGTCGAGGAGAACGAACGGCTGGCGCAGCAGTGGCAGGCAACCTTCGACGCCGCCAACGATGCCATCTGGGTGCTCGACGGCGAGCATAGGATCCTGCAATCCAACCGGACGGCGGAACGGTTTTTTGAAAAACCCCGCGAAACATTCATCGGACGGCACTGCTGGGAAATCGTTCACGGCACGGATGCGCCCATCCCGGAATGTCCCATCCTGCGCGCCAAACACACTCTGCGCCGCGAACGCATGGAGCTGCCGTTCGGCGAGCGCTGGTTCGAGGTGACGGTGGACCCAATCCTGGACGGAGAAAGCCGCTACGCGGGCGCCGTCCACATTATCAGCGAAATCACCGAACGCAAGCAGATAGAGAAGGCGCTACAGGAGAGCGAAGAACGCTTCCGCCGCCTGGCCGAGAACGCCCGAGACCTGATTTACTGTTACGAGTTCACGCCCAAGCGCGGCTTTACCTATGTCAGTCCGGCGGCGACAGCTATGACGGGCTACACGCCGGAAGAACACTATAACGATCCCGATTTGGGGTTCAAACTCGTCCATCCTGACGACCGTCCCCTGCTCGAAGCAGCAGCCAAGGGAGACGCCCATTATGAGCGGCCGCTGACGCTGCGCTGGGTGCGCAAAGACGGTTCGATCCTGTGGACCGAACAACGCAACGTTCCAATTTACGATCAGCAGGGCAATCTGATCGCCCTTGAAGGAATTGCCCGCGACATCACCGACCGCAAGCAGGCCGAGGAAACCATACAAGAGCAGCTCGACGAACTACGCCGCTGGTACGCCGCCACCCTGGGCCGCGAGAAACGGATCATCGAACTGAAGAAAGAGGTCAACGAACTGCTGGCGCAAGCCGGGCAGCCGCCGCGCTATCCGAGCGCAGAACAAAATGACCTCTGACTAACGACTATGCGACTACAAGACTAACGACGATGCGACTATTTTTGAAGGAGTTACGCCATGACCGCCCCCATCTCGATTTTGATCGTGGATGACGACCCGCTGATGATCCAGACCGCTCGCCGGGCGCTGGCATCACAAAGCTACACCCTGCTCGAAGCCGGCAGCGCCGCCGAAGCCTTGCAGGTGGCGCGTCAACAGCGGCCCGACCTGGTACTGCTCGACGTGGTGTTGCCTGACATGGACGGCGTGCAGGTTTGCCAACAGATCAAAGCCGATCCGCAGCTGGCCGGCGTGTATGTGATTATGCTTTCGGCCAAAAAAACCGATGCTGAGAGCCAGATCAACGGCCTGAACGCCGGAGCAGATGGTTACATTGTCCGCCCCATCACTGGCCGCGAACTGCTAGCGCGCGTGCAGGCTATGTTGCGCATCAAGGCCGCCGAAGATGCGCTGCGCGAGAGCGAGGCGCAGTACCGCCTGCTGGCCGAAACGACCCGTGACATCATCCTGCTGCACGATATGGAGGGGCGCATCGCCTACGTCAACCAGGCCGGCTTGGATTTTGCCGGGTTCAGCGAGGCCGAGTCGCTGGGCAAACCCATCACGGCGTTCTTGCCCCCCGACCGTCTGGCCGAGATGGCCGAACGCCGCGCCCGGCGCATGGCCGGCGATGACGCGACGTTTTTGTACGAAACCGAGTTTGTAGACCGCACCGGACGGCGCGTTCCCGTCGAGGTCAATTCCACGCCGGTGCTGCGCGAGGGCCGGCCGGCACAGATGCTCATCGTCGCCCGCGACATCACCGAACGCAAGCGCGCCGACGAAAAAATTCGGGAGAGTGAAGAAACCTATCGCAATCTGTTCCAAAACGCCCAGGTGGGGCTGTTCAGGACGCGCATTTCTGACGGCAAGATCCTCGAAAGTAACGAACAGTTGGCGCGCATGTTCGGTTACGACAGCCGCGAGGAATTCATTGCCGAATACATCACCTCGCAAAACTATGTGGACCCGGGCACACGCGAACGGATGCTGCGCGAGATTCAGATCAACGGGGAAATAAAAAATTTCGAGGCGCGCTTTTACCGCAAAGACGGCTCGATCTTTTGGGCCCAGTACTCGGCCAAAATCTACCCGGACAAGGGATGGATCGAAGGAGTGGCCGAGGACATCACCGCGCGCAAAGAAACCGAGGAAGCGTTGCGGCGATTGTCTGCACGCCAGGAGGCCATTCTCGCCGCCGTTCCGGACATCATCATGGAAGTGAACCAAGACAGAGTGTACACCTGGGCCAATCGGGCCGGCCTTGAATTCTTCGGCGAGGACGTTATCGGCAAAGAGGCCGCTTTTTATTTTGAGGGCGACCAGGATACCTATGATATGGTACAGCCTCTTTTCAACGGCAACGAAAATGTGTTCTATGTCGAAAGCTGGCAGCGACGCCGGGACGGGGAAAAGCGATTGCTGGCCTGGTGGTGCCGCGTACTCAAAGACGATCATGGCAACATCGCCGGCGCCCTCTCTTCGGCCCGCGACATCACCGCACACAAAGAAGCCGAAGAACGCCTCCGTGCTGCCCATGCCGAGCTGCAACGTCTGCTGGCCGAGGCGGAGCAGGGGCGCCGGACACTGCTCAGCGTAGTCGAGGATCAGAGGAGGACGGAAGAGGCGCTGCGCGAGAACAATCGACGCCTGAGCACGCTCAACCAGCTCGGTCTGGCCCTGGCCCAGACGTTCGACCTGCCCACCATTTACCGCATCGCCTACGAGCATATCGCGCAACTGGTAGACTGCCCCTGCTTCGGCATCTCACGCTACGATCCGGCCACCCAAACGCTGCGCGCCGAATATATGCTTGACGAGGGCGAATTGCTGGACCCGGCGCGCTTCCCTCCACTCACCCTCCGGCCCGATACGCCGCTCAAGGGGCGCGCCCGCGCGATCCTGGCTCAACAACCTGAAATCGTGAGCGCCATGCCCGCGCCGTCCTCCGCCGGGACGCTCATCGTTGGCGCGGACGACGAGGCACACATTCCCCGCTCGGCGCTGTACGTGCCCATTGTCGTGCACGGGCAAACCTACGGCCTGTTGGAGTTGCAGAGTTATCGTACCCATGCTTATGGCGAAGCGGAGGCCGCTCTGCTCGGCCCGGCGGCGAACCAGATCGGCCTGGCGATCGAGAACGCACGCCTGTTCGCTACGTTAGAAGCCGAGCGGACCCTGTTGCGCACGCTGGTCGATCACCTGCCCATCGCGGTGTACGTCAAGGATGCCGCCGGTCGCAAAACGCTGTCCAACCCTGTCGATGTGCGCAACATCGGCGCGAATTCGGAGGCCGACGTCCTCGGCAAAACCGACTTCGAGCTGTTCCCCCCCGATCTGGCCGCGTCATACCACGCTGACGATATGACTGTCATCGAAGAGGGGCAACCGGTGCTCAACCGCGAGGAAATGATCACCCGTCCGGGCGGTGGCCGCGGCTGGCAATCAACCTCCAAAGTGCCGGTGCGTAATAGCGCCGGTGAGATAGTCGGTCTGGTGGGCATCGGCTACGACATCACCGAACGCAGACAAGCCGCGCTGGTCTTACAGCAATACGCACAACAATTGGAAGCCATGGTCGCCGAGCGCACCCGCGCGCTGCAGGAGGCGCAGGAACGCCTGTTGCGCCAGACGCGCCTGGCGACGTTGGGACAGATTGCCGGCAGCATTGCGCACGAATTGCGCACCCCACTTGGCGCGATCAAGAACGCCGCCTACTTGATCAACATGCTCCGCGAGCCATCTGACGAGACACTTCAGGAAGCCATCGCCATCCTGAACCAGGAGGTGGCGAACGCCGACCGCATCATCACCAGCCTGCTCACCTTTGCGCGCCCCCAACAGGCACACCGGCAGTTGCTCGAAGTCGGGCCGCTGCTCGAACGCGCGGCGCGGCATCTCCAACCCCCGCCCAACGTGCAGATCGAGCTGCGCATCGCTGGCGATCTCCCTCCCGTGATTGCCGACGCCACCCATCTCCAACAAGCGCTGAGTAACCTGTTCTTGAACGCGCTCCAGGCCATGCCGGAGGGCGGGCGGTTGACCGTGCGGGCCGAACACTGCGCCGCGTTGCCCAAGATTGAACCGCCCGGATTCCCACCCGCGCACGCCGCAGACGGTGAGGCCGGATGGATCGTCATCTCGGTCGGCGATACCGGCGTCGGCATCCCGCCCGAAAACCTGGAGCGCATCTTCGAGCCGCTCTTCACAACGAAAACTACGGGGATCGGCCTGGGGCTGCCCCTGGTTAAGCTGCTCATCCAGGCCAACGGCGGCGGCCTCGCCGTCGCCAGCCTCCCCGGAGAGGGAACGACGTTCGACATCTACCTGCCCGTCGCCGGCATGAGTGATGAAAATATCAACAATCCGTCAACGGATTCAACGGATGAAACGGATTGAATAAAGAAGAAAAGGAAAAAATCCGTTCAAATCCGTTCAATCCGTTGACATGTCAGGAGGTACCGATGACCCATATTCCCGCCCAAACATCCATTCTGATCGTTGATGACGATACCAGTTTGCGCCGCACGATGGCAATGATCTTCGAGCGCAGAGGCTATATCGTCGAGACCGCCGCTAACGGCGCGGAAGCCGTGGCGCGCGTGCGCGACCGCCCATTCGACATGGTCCTGATGGACATCCGGATGCCGGTACTCGATGGCGTCCAGGCGCTCAAACAAATCAAAGCCTTGCGCCCGGACGCCGTGGTGACGATGATGACCGGTTTTGCGATTGAGGATCTGATGGCAGACGCATTGGCCGAAGGCGCGTTTGCCCTGCTCGACAAACCGGTTAACATCGATGAAGTGATTGCGTTAATTGAGCGAGCGCAACAAACCCGGCAGGGTACGCTGCTCCTGGTCGCCGATGACGAACCAAACGTCCAGACAACCTTGCAAAACGTTCTAACGCAGCATGGCTATCGTGTCTGCCTGGCATGCAACCCTGAAGAGGTCCTCACCCACATGCGGGAGTGCGCGTTCGACGTGCTGTTGGTCAACCTGGGATTGCCGGCGTTCAACGGGCTGGACACCTACCTGGCGCTCAAAGCGGTGTGCCCGCAGGCAGTAGCCGTTGTCTTCACGACCTTTCCCCGGGGCGTGAATGACCTGACAGCATTGGTTCGCAACAGCAATGCCTATACCTGCCTGTCTAAACCGCTGGATATCGATTGCCTGCTGGAACTGGTGCGCGAAACCGTCAACAGGAGACAAAATTGAGCCTATGAACACAACCGATGCAGCGCCCTATATCCTGATTGTAGACGACGACGCGAGCACGCGCCGGACGCTGACCCTGATTTTCGAGAAAAACGGCTATCAGGTTGAGACGGCGGCCAGTGGTCAGGAAGCGCTGGACAAGGCCAGACGTCACGCGGTCGATCTGGCCCTGCTCGACCTGCGTCTGCCCGACATAGAAGGGGTCGAATTGCTCGCGCCATTGCGCCGTTTGTACCCGGACATTGCGTTGGTGCTGGCGACCGGCTACGCCTCGCTGGAGACGGCCATCCGCGCCTTGAACGAGGGCGCCGACGTCTATGTGACCAAGCCGCTGGACGTAGATGCCGTGCTCGGCAAAGTGCAAGACTTGCTCGAACGGCAACGCCTGCGCCGTGAGAACCGGCGGCTCTACGAGTTGGCGCAGCAAGAGCTGACCGAGCGCAAGCAGGCCGAAGCCGCCCTCCGCGAAGCGCTGGAGCAGGCCAATGAGGCGCGCCGGGCGCTGTTGAACGTGATCGAAGACCACAAGCGGACCGAGGAGACGTTAGCGGCCGAACGGTCGCTGCTGCGCACGCTGGTCGATCACTTGCCTGTCGCCGTGTATACCAAAGATACTGCCGCGCGCAAGACGCTGTCCAACCCGACCGATGTGAGCTACATCGGCGCGGCCTCAGAAGCCGAGGTGCTCGGCAAAACCGATTTCGACCTGTATCCACCGGAGCTGGCCGAGCCCTTCTACGCCGACGACATGCACGTCATCACATCCGGGCAACCCGTCCTCAACCGCGAGGAAATGATGCAACTGCCAGGCGGCGCACGCGGCTGGCAGTTGACCTCCAAAATCCCGTTGCGCAACAGCGCCGGACAAGTCATCGGTTTGGTAGGCATTGGCTACGACATCACGGAACGCAAACAGGCCGAAGCGGAAATCCGGCGGCTCAACGCGGAACTGGAAGACCGCATCGCGCAGCGCACCGCCGAACTGGCGCAAACGTCCGAGCGGCTGAAACTGGCGACACGGGCGGCCAACATCGGCATCTGGGACTGGGACGTGAAAAATGATAGCGCCATTTGGGATGAGACCCTGTGCAGGCTGTTTGGCGTCCCCGCAGACGATTACCCGCGCAGTCACGCGGCCTTTCTGCAGCATGTGCATCCTGACGACGTGCAACGGGTAGCGCAGACTGTGCGCGCCACCCTGCGCGGCGAAAAATACTACATGGATGAATTCCGCATCGTCTGGCCCAACGGAACGATCCGCTACATTCGCGGTGAGGCTTTAGTCACGTACAATGCGCACAACGAAGCCGTGCGAATGATCGGAGTGAACATGGACATCACCGAGCGCAAACAGGCCGAACTGGAACTGCAACTGTTCAACGAGATCATGGTCGGGCGCGAGCAGCGCATCATCGAGCTGAAAGAGGAAATCAACCGCCTGGCCGCCGAACTGGGCCGCGAACCGCCCTACCCTCCCATCTGGGAAACAGACGAAACGTACCTGGACGAGATACCGGAATTGTCGCACAACACGGAACTGTGAGGACAAAAATAGTGCACCACGGAGACACGGAGAACACAGAGGTTTTTTTAGATTCTCTCCGTGCCCTCTGTGCCTCTGTGGTTATTTTTGAAGGAATATCACGGAACCTGCGGTAAGCACCACCTGAAAAATCACCGCAGAGTACACGGAGAACGCAGAGCTTTTTTATTTATGCGACGACAAGACTAAAGGTTCGTAAATAGCGTTCCGACGATTGAACTACAAGACTAACGACTATACGACTATTTTGAAGGAGGTTATGATGTCCGCGCAAACAGCACATTGGATCCGAGACCACGCCGATGCGTTAGCCGAGGCCATTGTGGCCCGGCATTACGACCTCGAGTCAGAGGTCTGGACTCCCTATGGGGAACCGGGACGCCGCAAAAGCGTCCGGGATGCTCGCTACCACCTGGAGTATCTGGCCGAAGCATTGGACGCCGGCGATCCAAGCCTCTTCACGGCTTACCTGGCCTGGGTCAAGGCGCTGTTCGCCGGGCTGCGCTTCTCCGACACAGTCCTGCCGACCACCCTTGAATACACCCGTTTGGTGTTGGCCGAGCGTCTGCCAGACAAAGCGGCCACACCGGTCCTGGAGATGATCCAGATGGGGCAGGAAAGCCTGGCCGCTGCGCCGGTCTCAATACCCGGTTACCTGGATGGCGACACGCCACTTGACCACCTGGCGCAGCGCTATCTGGCGGCGCTCCTGGCCGGTGACCGCATACGCGCCAGCCGTATGATCCTGGAGGCGGTGGAACAGGGGACGCCGGTGCGCGAGATCTACCTGCACGTGTTCCAACCGTGCCAACACGAGCTGGGCCGTCTGTGGCAGACCAACCAGATCAGCGTGGCGCAAGAGCACTATTGCACCGCCGCCACGCAGTTGATTATGTCGCAACTGTACCCGCTCATCTTCGCTGCGGCGAAAAAAGGCCCGCGCCTGGTGGCGACGTGTGTAGGCGGTGAACTGCACGAGATCGGCGCGCGTATGGTGGCCGACTTCTTCGAGATGGATGGGTGGGACACCTATTTCCTGGGCGCGAACACGCCCACCGAGAGCGTCCTGCGCGACGTTCACGAGCGCCGCGCCGATGTGCTGGCTATATCCTGCACGATGACCTTTCACCTTGAGCGGGTGCGCGAAGTGATCGCCACTTTGCGCGCGAGCGGCTTGCCGGTGCGCGTGCTGGTCGGCGGCTACCCCTTCAACATCGCTCCGGGGCTGTGGGAGAAGATCGGCGCAGATGGCTACGCCCCCAATGCGCAGGCAGCCATCCCGGTTGCAGAAAGGTTGATCGCATGAACGAGATGCCAGAGCGCGGTCTGGCCCTGTGGTGCGACGCCAGCGGCATGATTCTGCAAACGCTCCGCAACGATCTGGGGCTGGCAGAAGCTGCGCCGGGACATTTGTTTTTGCGGTTGGTAGATAGCGCCAGCCGCATCAAGGCCATGAATTTTCTGGCGAAAGTCAAAGAGGCCGGGGCCGCGTTCGACTGCGAGTTGAACATCGTGCTGACAGACGGGCCGACCACGCTGCATTTTTCCGGCGGTCAGGTAGACGAACAGCTCCTGATTGTCGGCGCGGTCAACAGTCAATTGGCGGCCCAACTCTATGCGGATCTGTTGCGGATGAGCAACGAACAGGCCAACCAGTTGCGCGCGCTCGTCAAAGAAGAAGCCCGCGCTGCGCGCGACGCCGGCCTCTATGACGAAATTAGCCGGCTGAACAATGAATTGGTCGCCATGCAGCGCGAGTTAGCGAAGAAGAACGCCGAGTTGGAACGGTTGAACGCGCTGAAAAATCAATTTCTCGGCATGGCGGCGCACGATCTGCGCAACCCTGTACACATCATTATGGCCTTTAGCGACATCTTACTGGAGGATGCAGCGGACGTGTTATCGGCAGAACAAGCCGCGTACGTGCAGCAGATCATTGCCGCCAGCGACTACATGAGCCGGCTGATCGACGATTTCCTCAGCGTGTCCGTCATCGAGTCGGGTCACTTTGCTCTCAACCTTGAGGTCATCGAGCTGCCGGATTTACTGGCGCAAGCGGTCGTGCTGGTCGGCGTCAAAGCCAGAAAGAAAGAAATCGAGATTGTCGTCACGCACGATGCAGCGCTGCCAAGACTGATCGTGGACGGTCAGAAGATACAACAAGTCCTCACCAACCTGCTCGCCAACGCCATCGAACATTCCTATCCAGGGTCGCAGGTTGTGTTGCGGGCATACGTGCAGACAGAGGCGACCGTCGCCATCGAGGTGGAAGATCACGGCGTGGGCATTGCGGCGGAGGATTTGGGCCGCCTGTTCGATCCCTTCACGCGCAAACCATCCGCCAAAACCGGCGGTGAAAAGAGCACCGGCCTGGGGTTGACGATCTCGCAACAAGTGGTAAAGGCGCACGGCGGCAGCATCAGTGTAGAGAGCCAGGTCGGGCAAGGTTCGACCTTTCGGGTTGTCTTGCCCCTCCAACCGCGAGACACAGTTGAGGTGGAATTTGAAGGATAACGACGTCAATCCTACCCAAGCAGCTAACAACGACGAAAAGACGCGCATCCTGATCGTGGACGACGATCCGGCAGCCCTTTTTGCGACGGCGCGCGTCATCCGCCAGGCCGGGTTCGATGTCATCCAGGCCGACTCCGGCGGCGCCTGCCTGGAGCGCGTTGCGGAAACGCTTCCGGCCCTGGTGCTGCTGGATGTCGAATT
>JAIOAS010000181.1:10242-10531 GCA_019873725.1 Chloroflexota bacterium
GTCTGGAGGTCTGCCGGCGGATCAAGGCAAATCCTGATCTCGCCGACGTTTTTGTCGTTTTGCTTTCGGGAAGGCGCATTCAGTCCGACGCGCAGGCTGAAGGTCTGGCGCTCGGCGCGGACGGGTACATTGCGCGGCCGATTGACAATCGCGAACTTGTGGAGCGCGTCAAGGCACTGCTGCGCCTGCGCGCCGTGCAGCACGCCCTGCGCGCCAGCGAGACGCGCCTGCGCACCATCGTCACATCCATGCCGGTGCTCTTGCTGGCGCTCGACGAGCAGGGCGACAT
>JAIOAS010000182.1 GCA_019873725.1 Chloroflexota bacterium
CTGAGGACCGGCTGTCATGCTGCTCGGACGCGCTCTGATCCGGGACTCGAGTCGGCGTTCAACACTTTTACCGGCGGACACGGCTTCGACGCCGTGATCATCACGGCGGCGACACAGTCCGCTGACCCCGTTGAGCTGGCGACTGCCATCCTCAGGCAAAAAGGTGTCGTCGTGGTTGTGGGGGCGGTGCCGATGAACATCCCGCGCGAGCCGCATTTTTATAAGAAGGAACTCGAACTGAAAATATCCTGTTCCTACGGCCCCGGCCGCTATGACCATAGCTACGAGGAGGAAGGGCGAGACTACCCCTATGGCTATGTGCGCTGGACTGAGAACCGGAACATGGCAGCGTTTCTGAGGTTGCTGGAAACCAGGGCGGTGGATGTGCAGCCCTTGATCACCCATGTCTTTGATATCGAACATGCAGAGAAGGCGTACGATCTTGTGACGGGCAGGCACCAGGATCGGCATCTTGCGATCTTGCTGAAATACCCGGCGTTCGAGGCCGCATCTCCGCAACCCGCACCACCCGGGCCGCGGCCGTCACCGACGCACAAGATCGGGATCGGATTCATCGGAGCGGGGAGTTTCGCCCAAAAGTTCTTGATTCCGTATGCGCAACGCCACGGCGACCTGGTGGCTGTGGTCACATCGCGGGGCGTTACGGCCAAGAGCGTCGGCGAGAAATTTAGGTTCGGTGCTTACTCCACAGACTTCCGTGCCGTGTTGGAAAACCCGGCGGTCAACACGGTATTCGTTGCCACCCGGCACAACACTCACGCCATGCTGGCCGCAGCCGCTCTTGAGGCAGGCAAGAATGTGTTCGTTGAAAAGCCGCTGGCGATCGGCCATGATGAGTTCGCGCAAGTGATGACGGTGGCGCAACGGAGGACCGACTGCCGCCTGATGGTTGGCTTCAACCGCCGGTTCGCCCCGCTGGCCAGTCGGGCGCGAGAAATTTTTCAATGCATCGCAGGCCCCATGCTGCTCGACTACAGGGTGAACGCAGGCTTTCTGCCAATGGAACATTGGACGCAAACAGCCGAGGGCGGAGGGCGAATTCTTGGCGAGGTCTGTCATTTCGTTGACCTGATGCAGTTTCTGACTGGCTCGTCGCCCGTGAGCGTGTTTGCCCAATGCGTATCGGCCGGCAATGCCAAGATGCCAGACCAAGATAACGTCGCCATCACACTCAAGTTTGCCAATGGCTCCGTCGGCCAGATCACTTACGTGGCTTGTGGGGACAAGCTGCTTGCAAAGGAGCGTCTGGAGGTTTTCGGCGGCGGCCAGAGCTTCATCATTGATGATTTCCGTGTGGGCGAACATTACGCCAACGGCGTTCGTCGGAAGTTGAGAATGCCCGGGAAAGGACACGAAGAGGAAATCGAAACATTTTTGCAGGCGGTGCGTGAAGGCCTGCCATCGCCCATTCCGTTGACTTCGCTGGCTCAGACGACTGCTGCGACGTTTGCCATCTTGGATTCGTTGAGCACCGGCTTGCCTCAGCCCGTCGTTCTTCCTTGAACGGAGCGGCGGTTTGATCAGGCGCAAAAATCTTCCAGCTCCGGCATGCCGCCCCCACTGGCCCTCTTCTTGTGCACGTTGTTCGTGGTCGGTCTGCTGTGCATCGAGCAACGGCAGTCAGCAGTCCGCCCGCCCGCCCTGTGGATCCCCACGCTGTGGATGCTCCTTATTGCCTGCAAACCGCTGGGGGTTTGGTTTGGGGCCACCGGGGATGCGGAATCGGGTAGCGCCTTGGACCGGTTGGTGCTTTCAGGCATTGGCTTGGTGGCCGTCATCGTCTTGGCTCGACGCCGGCTGGATGTGCTACAGACGCTGCGTGAAAACCAGTGGTTGGTGGCTTTGCTGGGCTACATGTTGCTGAGCACGCTGTGGTCCGAAATCACATTTGTCGCGCTGAAACGCTGGGTGCGGGACGCATTGGTGGTCGTGATGGCGCTGCTCATCCTGTCCGAGCCAAACCCGCGCCTGGCCCTCGAAAGCCTCCTGCGCCGCTCCGCCTACATCCTGATTCCCTTCTCGCTGCTCCTCATCAAATACTACCCCACGCTGGGAGTCGAGTATGGCCGCTGGTCGGGCCAGCAGATGTGGGTCGGCGTGACCGTGCACAAGAACACGTTGGGACGACTCTGTCTTGTGGCCGCCTTCTTCCTGATATGGGCGTTGTATCGTCGTTGGCGGGACGGCGCCTTGCGTGCCCAGCGTTACCTGACCTTGGCGGACGCGGCGGTCCTGCTGATGGCGCTGCACATGCTCCGAGGCGCGGAAGGGGCTTACTCGGCCACTTCCATCGGCACATTCGCCGTGGGTGCCTCCACATTCCTGGGGCTGGTCTGGCTGCGCCGCCATCAGGTGGTGCTACCCAGAACCAGCTTGTTACTGCTCATCACCTTTCTAATCGGTTTTGGAACGGCAGCTCCGTTCCTCCGGGGCGCAAACGTGGCCGGTATCAGTTCGAAGTTTGGCCGTAACGAAACCCTCACCGGCCGAACCGAGACGTGGGATGAGCTGGTACCCGTAGTGAAAAGCCGACCGCTTCTCGGAGTGGGGTTTGGCAGTTTCTGGACGACGGCCCGTCGCGAGTTCTATCAGATGAGCCATGGACACAACGGCTATTTGGACATTCTGCTTGAACTGGGCATCGTGGGCATGGGCTTTTACGTTGCCCTGCTGCTGGACTGCGGCCGCAAACTCCACGCGACCTTGGCTGCGGACCACGATTGGGCCAGCCTCGGCATCTGCTTTCTGCTGATGGCCTTGGTGTACAACGTTACAGAATCCGCTCTTAACTCGCTTGCGGAACAAATGACCGCAGTGATGATTCTGCTCGCATTGGGCATTTCCACGTTTAGGCCCGTTTGGGAGGAGAGCGATGCGACGGCAGCGTTGGACGCGCCCCCGGTGCGTGTCCTGACCCCGTGAGCACTAGTGTGGATCACATTGCGGTGTGCGTGCCCACCTGTCGCCGGACCGGGCTGCTGACGCGACTGCTGCGCAATTTGGCAAGACAGCGGACCGGCGGATTATTCGATTACTCGGTGGTGGTAGTGGACAACGACCCCGGTGGTGCAGCACGGGATGTCGTCACTCGCTCGGCAACCGAGCTGGGACTGGACGTGACTTACGAGATCGAACCCGAGCCTGGCATTCCGGCAGTCCGCAATCATGCCCTGCGCGTTGCCCGCGGAAATTACATCGGGATCATTGACGACGACGAGTTTCCCTTTACCGATTGGTTGATAAAGTTGTACGAGGGGATTCAGGTGTTTGGAGTGGATGGAGCGCTTGGTCCGATATATCCGTTCTTCGATCAAGCGCCACCGACTTGGTTGGTGAGATCCGGATTGTGTGAATTGCCCAAGTGGCGCACCGGCACGCTGCTTCACTGGAATCAAACCCGCACAGGCAACGCGCTCGTCAAGAGGGAGGTCTTCGACAAGCACGGCTTGCTTTTCGACACGCGCTTCAAGACCGGCGGTTCGGACCAGGATTTCTTCCGACGTGCCATGGCCAGAGGTTATCGTTTTGTGGCCGTGGAAGAAGCCCCTGTGTACGAAGTGGTGCCGCCGGCCCGGTGGACGCGGAAGTACTGGATCAAACGGGCACTAGTCAACGGATTTAATGCCCGACGCTATGCGTTGGACATGAGCCTCGCCCGGCAGGCCGGCCTCACCGCAAGGTCTCTGGGGGCAGCGCTGGTCTACACCGCCGCGCTTCCACTATGCGCCTGTTTGGGGCAGCACCGGCTCATCCGATGCGCAGAGAAGGGCGCTTACCACCTAAGTCGCGCCTGTGCTTCGTTCGGCATCGAATTGTGGAAACGACGGGATTTCTGAGCCGAGCATGACTCCTGCCGGGATTGCCCGTGGTGCTGAAGTGCGCATGGCCCTTGCCGGCCTCTGGCGGTCCTCTTTTCTCAGGAATGTGCTGCTGGTGATGTCGGGGTCGGCCATCGCACAGGCTGTTGGCCTGACACTCTGCCCGGTCATCAGCCGTCTGTTTGCGCCGGCTGATTTCGGTGTGTTTGGCTCATTCAGTGCCGCGACCGGGGTGGTGCTTGCGGTTGTGACCTTGGACTACGCGCAGGCTGTCATGCTGCCCAAACGGCGGGAAGAAGCCGGGCAGATGTTCCTGCTGTCCTGCTTGGTCACGCTGGGAATGACAGTGTTGTGCCTCCTGGCTTGCGTGCTATTGCCGGGGCGGCTTCTGGGCCTGCTGCGATCGCAAAACCACTGGTTGCTGGTGTTCTTCGTGCTGGCCGTTCTGGCTGGCGACCTGAACGCCTGTTTTCAAGCTTGGTGCGTTCGGGTCAGGGCCTTCAAGCATACCTCCGCGTCCCAAGTCGTCAGAGGGGTCGCCTCGAACGGGCTGCACGTGGCCTTTGGCTCGTTGCACACCGGCGCGATAGGCCTGATAGTGAGCAGCGTGTGGGCTGATGTCCTGGCAAGTCCCAACCTGCTTCGCGTTGTCTGGACCGAACTGCGCGGTTTTCTGGCCGTACCGGCTGGCGGCAGTTGAAGGCGTTGGCTCGGGAGTAACAAGATTTCCCTGCCTACTCCGCCACGCAGAACCTCCTCAAAGCCATTTCCACCGGCCTGCCGGTGCTGCTGTTGTCCCATTACTACGGGATTACGAGCGGCTGGCACAAAGGGGGGAGGCAATGGTGCAGGTGGCCATGATCCGCGTCATGCTGACCCGGCTTGCCAGAGATTTGGGACTTTTTAGGCACGATCTAACATCGGCGAGCTCACCTTGAGCGGACTCGGAAAAGCAGATGCAAGCCTCCTCTTATCAAAGCCGTGCCAGCCTGAAGGAACGTTCCATCAGAAGTGGCGTTGTGACGGTCCTCGCCCAAGTGATGTCGCATTGCCTCACGGTTCTCTCCGTTGCCGTTCTCGCTCGCGTGCTCACGCCAGACGACTATGGCACCGTGGCCATGGTCACGGCCTTCACTGGATTTCTGAATTTGTTCCGGGATCTAGGACTTTCGGGCGCGACAATACAGAAAAGCAATATTACCCACGATGAGGTCAGTGCACTGTTCTTTATTAACGTTGCCATCGGTGCGGGCATTACGCTTGTGACTATGGCATGTGGTCCTGTTATTGCGGCATTTTATGGGAAGCCGCACCTGATGCACGTCGCCGTGGGCATATCCTTTGCTTCCGTTCTTAGCAGCTTTGGATCTCAACACGCGGCATTGCTGAATCGGGAGATGCGCTTTCAGGCGCTGGCGGCGGTGCAACTCTCGACGCTGGGAGCGGGCTTTCTCGCCGCACTGATTGTTGCGCTAAACGACGGCGGCTACTGGGCCCTGGTTGCGCAGAACGTCGTTGGCGCCTTGTGGAACAGCGTTGCTTTGTGGACCGTCTCAGGGTTTCGACCACGATGGCCGCCGAGGGGAACAAACGTGAGGGGGTTGTTGCGGTTTGGGATGGGCATTGCGGGCTTTGATGTGGCGTACTATTTCCGGGACAATGTGGACAAGATTCTCCTCGGCCGTGTATGGGGCGCCCAGCAGCTCGGCCTCTACGAAAAGGCCTTTTCACTGTTACTCGTGCCCTTGGCGAGCTTGCGATATCCGCTGAACAAGGTTGCATTCCCGGCGATGAGCCGCATAGCGCGTGATGCCGCTCTGTTTCGGCTCTACTTCACGAAGTACTGCGCCGTCTTGGCGTTCGGAGCGATGCCACTGGTTGCAACAATGTGCGCGCTCTCTGATGAAATTGTGACTCTGCTTCTTGGCGATCGCTGGCTGGGCGCGGCGGAGTTGTTTAGAATTTTTGCGGTTGCCGGCTTCATTGACACCGCGGGCGCTTTGCGTCCAACCGTGATGCTTGCGAGCGGTTCCAGTAGGCGACTGTTTACGTGGGGGGTGATGAACGCGGCGGTGACGGTCTCCGCGGTGGTCGCCGGCCTGCCGTGGGGAGCGAAAGGGATGGCGATTGCGTACTGCGTCAGCGCGTACTTGGCATTCCATCCGATGCTGGCGTACGCCATTGCCGGCACCCCCATTCAAGTAGGCGACTTTTACCGATGCGCTGCAAAGCCGTTCATCGCCAGTACGGCCATGCTGGCGTCCTACCTGGTATGCATCAAGCCCCTGCTCCATGTGCCGAACGTCGTGTTGTTGTGCATTGCGGTTCCTGCATCTGCAGTGATCTACTTGGCCATTTATGCAGTGCTGCCTGGTGGACGGAGGGAACTACTGGATTATTGGGGCTACGTGCGGCTTGCTGCCAGTGCCGTGAAACAGCAAAATGTGCTGAATCAAGCCTCAAGGGCGTCATTTACACAATGAATCAGAACAGACAGCCGTTCTTGGAGGCCCTGGCAGGGTGTTCGTCTTATGTTCCGATCTTTTGCCCCCGTTGACTGGGCGTTGTCTGCCCTGGAACTGCCTTCGCTGTACCGGGTGCTGCTGCGGAACAGCGAATGCACGCGGTCGGCGATCTCCCTGGCGCGCGACCTGCTCGAGCTACATTTGGGCTACAAAACATTTCCGGATCACTATCGTGTTTGCAGATTATGGGAGGTACCGCGCAGTTGCTGGAAGTACTACTATGGCTCAAATTATCACGCGTACCAGCGAGCTGCCCTGACACGGGAGGTGCAACCGCGCGAGTATAACATCATATTTGAGGACAAGCTCATATGTGAGAGGCTGTGCGCCGCCGTTGGCGTGAGGATGCCGAAGACGCTTGGTCTGCTGGGCGTGACTACGGATTACCGCAGCGCGATTGGTTCGCTCTTGTGCGAAGGAAGCGTGGCTGCGCTGATCATCAAGCCGCTGCGTGGCGCCTCAGGCAGAGGTATCGTGGTTGCCAGGCGAGATGGTGACCGCATCAGAATAAGGATGAGCAGCGGCGAGGTGTTGTTGGAGTCGTTCATACTGCCAGAGAACGCGATTGCTCAGGAGGTCGTTGAGCAGGACCAACGAATGAAGGTCTTTTCGGTAAATTCACTAAATACAATCCGCGTGGTGACGATGCTCACCAAGAATGATGAGGTGATTATCCTGGGAGCAACATTGAGGTGCGGAGTAGGCATGTCATACGTCGATAACTGGAGTGCTGGGGGGGTCGCAGCGGGTGTCGACGCAGAAACCGGTGTCCTGCACAAGTACGCCTTCGACAGGCAGGGCAACAGGTATGTCAGGCATCCTACCACCGGCGTCAGATTTGAGGGCTTTGCTGTACCGTCGTGGCCGCGCATTGTCGAAGCGGCGATAAAAGTGCAGAGATTCTTCGGCTGCTACCGACTACTGGGCCTGGACATTGGTCTGGCAGAGGGCGGCGATCCCGTGCTAATCGAGGTAAACAACAACACCGACCTGCTCTTTCAGGAGCAGACGTCGGGTCCGCTGCTGCGGCGGGAGGCTGTGCTGCGAGCGTTTGGAGATTATGGACTCCTAGTGAACAAGCATCAGCGCAAGTTGTACATGGAGTTACGGCAGTAGCGTCAAGTGAGTAGCGGACCACAGATGCGGAGAGCACGAATGATGCTGGCGCAATGTAAGGCGCTAAGAGCGGTTTATCATACCGTCCGGCAGGCGAGCTTTTGCGGCCTTCTGGCGATCTCGCCGCAACTGCTTGCGGGTGTCCGATACTGGTTGGCTTGGCGGCGCTGGCCTGACTTTGAAGATCCCAAAACGTTCGACGAGAAGCTGTTATGGCTGAATCTGTATTGGCGCCACCCGCTTAAGACCGAGTGCGGCGACAAGTACACGATGCGCGCCTTTGTGGAGCGGCAGGGCTTGGGGCATTTGCTACCCAAGTTGTATGCGGTTTATGACACAGTGGAGGAAATAGACTTTGAAAGGTTGCCATTTCCATGTGTGCTGAAGTGCAGTCACGGTTGCAAGTGCAACGTGTTCTGCCGCAGTCGTGACACCTTGGACGTTGCGGCGGCGCGGCGGGACCTGCGGCGATGGATGCGGACCGATTTTAGCAGATTGCTGGGGGAACTTCACTACGCTACAATGGTACCGAGGATAATATGTGAGGAGTTTTTGAATGATGGAAGTGGCGCGCTTCCAACAGACTACAAGTTGTATTGTTTCGCTGGTCATGTGCATTGCACTCTGGCATGCACAGGGCGTGCCCCTAATGCAAAGGCGCGATACTTTTTCTTTGATACCGCGTGGCGCTATCTCCCTTTCGACAGAACAAGCCTGGATGACCAGGAGGTGATACCACAACCCAGCGGATATTCGACCATGGTTGCTGCGGCCGAGAAGCTTTCGCAGCGCTTCCCGTTTGTGCGAGTGGACTTTTACGACATTCGCGGGCGCGTTGTCCTTGGTGAGATGACCTTCACCCCGTCCGCTTGCATTGACAAGGACCTCACGAGGGAGGCGCAGGACGTTATGGGGAGACTGTTGAAATTGCCGTCGCGGTTGGTGGCCTAGCCTGAACGACGCGGTTGCTATCAGCAGTGAAAGCGGCCGGCACGGTTTTTGTCTGCCAGGCGGCGGTGCCGACCCCGGCACGGTCTGTGCAGGCTGCGAGGGCCGCGTTGGTGCGGGACCGAGCTCAATTGATGGAGCGGCGGCACCTTTCGCTTCACCCAAGGCGTTGTGGCTGAGGCGCGATCGGGGGTTGAATTGAACTGTGGTGTTATAACGCGGGAGATCGGGCGCGACACGTACGACGCGGCAGCAGTCGGGTCTTCATTGGCGCCCTTCCAAGTGTCAGCCTGGTTGGAGGCCCTCTCCGGCCCGGGCCGGCGGCCGATCTACTTCGAATTCCGCTGCGATGGCCGCAGAGTGGGCTTGACGGGTGGATTGGAGGTGACCTCCAACTCCCGAACGTTTGCCACGCTGTCCCGATATGCCTATCTGTACGGCTTTCCTGACGTTCTGCCTGAGTTGGCAGCCGCGAGCATCTCGTCGCTCAAGCAGTGGTTGCGCGCCAGGGGCTTCAATACGCTGGAGATGGCCTACTACGACAACCCGGCGTCCCTTCGGCTCGGTGATTACGGGATGCGTACCCGCCAGGCGGTGGAGTACCGGCTGGACCTGTCGCCGTCTGTTGACGAGTTGCAGCGGCGGCTCAACCGCCTGCGGCACCGTCTCATCAGACGGGCAGTTCAGAACAACCTCCACTACGAAGAGTCCCAGGACATCGCCCGGATCGGAGATCTGAAACTGTGCCTGGGACAGACGAAGGCGCGTCGCTCCGAGAGAGGGGTGGGACACTACCATTACTATTACATACCGTTTTTGGATGAACGTGCCCTCGGTCGCCTGCTGAAATCGGGACTGGGCCGCGTGTGTATTATCTCCAAGGAAGCGCGGGTGGTAAGTGCCGGATTTTATGTACGTAACCGCAGACGCACCTACTACATCTTGGCGGGGGCGACACGGGAGGGCTACGGCCTGGGCGCGTCCACATACATGCAGTGGTGTATCATCGAGCGCAGCAAAGCCGCCGGCTGTGAGTGGTTAAACCTGGGTGGTGTGCCGCACGACAAATCGGCCCCTCAGTTGATCCAGTTCAAGGAGTCCTTTGGCGCCAGACCGACGCAGTGCGAGGCGGGCAGTTGCTACCTGCTGGGGCCTTGGAGGATGTGGTTGCACCGGGCATACAAGGTGGCTGCCAACCCGCGCGGCTATTTCGCCGCAGTCTTGGACTGGTGGCGGTGGGTCGGCCGACGGCGACCGATTGCAGTCGAGCAGCATGAAACGGCGAATCGGTAACGACGCGGCCAGAACATTGCGTGAGTGTAATTGCAACAGTGGGGCGCGTTCGGGAACTGGGAATAGCCGGCTCACTCGCGCGCATCAAGGACAAGCTCGTCGGCCAACCTCGGACGCTTGTCTTCATGCGTTTGACCTTGCCACGCATGGAAGACCACTCGAGTGTGGGAGCGGATTTTCACTTGGTCACGTCACAGGAGGTCATGGGCTGGTCAGCGTACGACGATGGCTATTTCACACGGGAGCAAGCCCTCTGCCGACTGGAAAGCGGATGTCAGCTTTACGTGCTGCAGCGGCAAGGACGGAATGTGTGCTTTGGATGGGCGGAGCGCGGGACGGTGGACATGCGCTGGCTTAACCTGCGCCTTTGCCTGCCGGATGATGTCGTCTATCTGAGTTGCCTGTACACGCCGCCGCAATTTCGGCGGCAAAGTTGCGCATTCAGACTGTGGCGGGCCGTTGCGCACCATTGGAAAGAGCGGGGCGCAACATGTGCCATCGTGGCGGTTAACCCGCAGAATGCCCCTTCACTTTGGCTGCACGAGCGGGTCGGCTTCAAGACCTACCAAACCATTACATACCGTCGCTGGCCTGGCCTCGGTTGCTACACCATTCAACACCCGTGCGGTCGGCTCCGGCGCAGATACACTATGGCATGCACTGTGCCGACTGATCTTTGGAGCACCTTCTGGTCATCCGTCATCTTGGAGGCCGCATGGCTGACGACCGTGTAGGCGCAAGGCTTACGGGGCGGTCTTGAGGTGGAGAATACCCG
>JAIOAS010000183.1:0-3912 GCA_019873725.1 Chloroflexota bacterium
TTCGCCGGCGATGTGCCCAATCCGGGCTACGTGCTCATTGACGACATTCTGCCATACCGCGACCAGCCACACACCCACCTCCCGCTGCTCGACTTCCTGGCGCAACAGGGCGTGGACGACTTCGAGAGCGTGACCCTGGCCTCGGTGGATGGCGGCTTCGTCACCATCACCAGGGAAAACCTCACCACAAGCGCGCTGCTGATGCCCTACGAGGACGGCATCCGCTTTGCCGACGAGAACCTGCACATCTCCACGTGGATTAAGGGCATCCGGCGCATCGTCGTCGTAGGCCGGGAGACGCCGCTGCTCATTGATGGGCAGCCGACTTCGATAGGACGGCTGCTGGTCGGCCCGACACAATTGGTCACACTCGAACAAACCGATGTGATGCTGCAAAGCGCAGACGATGGCGAAATCCGCCGCGCCTCAACCGCCTCCCGCGTCGAGGGCGCGCCGGTATCTGCAATCGTCGCCAACCCTGCCTTCACCGAGTTGCGCGTGCGCGACGCTTCCGGCAAAGAGACCACGCTCTCCGCCGAAGACGCACGTGGCGCGCTGCTGATCCAATCGCGCGGGCAGGTGACGCTGGCGCTGCCCGGTCGCGGGCGCTCGCAGTGGATTACGGATGTGGTGGAAGTGCGGACAAGATGATCGAGGATTGGTTGATTGCAGATTTGGAGATTGGACGAAGCCTGAAGTATCGTTGCGCGTGGATTGGGATCATTGTTTTGGTGTGCCTGACAACGCTGGCGGGATGCGGCGGAGGATGGCAAACGACAGTGGTAGGGCCGGACGGCGCAGAGACGGTCATCAGCCGGGCGACGTGGCGCGACTTGCGGGAGTTTGTAGGAGAAGACAGCGATGTCGAGAAAGATACCGCCCTGCTGCTGGAACGGGTGCTGTACCAGCACGGCTATCACCTGATCGAAACACTCACAGTGACCACGCCAGAAGGAACCACACGCGACTATGACTGGGCCTCCATCGCCGAAACAGCCACGTGGCGTATCAACGGGACGCTCATGCTGGGCGAGGATACATTGCGGCGCGCAAGCCGTATCAGCGGCAGCGTCCCGAAGATTGCCAGCGCCGTCACCGCCAGCCTGGCCGACATCGCACCGACGGCAGCGGCAGTTCTAGGCCTGCCCGCGCCGGCCCAGGCGACCAGGCACCCCCTCACCGAGGCGCGCGCCGGTCACGTGCTACTGCTGTTCCTCGACGGATTCGGCTATCTGCGCTATACCGAAGCGCGCGACGCCGGCCTCATCCCCACGCTGGCGGCGTTAGGTGAGCCACAGGTCGGACTGAGCGAGTATCCGCCCAGCACAGCCATTGCCACGGCGGTGATGGTCACCGGCGCGCCGCCCGCCGTTAACGGGACAACAATCCGCGGAACGCGCACCACCGAAGCGGAGACGCTCTTCGACGTGGCAACGCAAGCGGGCTTGCGCGTCGTCGCGGTGGAAGGCGACGCGCTCGCGTTCAACCTGCGCAACGCGGAGGTCATCCTTTCTGGCGACCGCGACAACAACGGCAGCACCGACGACAACGTGCTCGCCAACACGCTCGCCGTGCTCGACGCCGGTATGCCTGACATCCTCTGGGTGCACTTCCACGGCATTGACGACGCCGGGCATACCTACGGCCCGCACGCGCCCGAAGTGGACGCCGCCATTGCCGGTGTGGATGCCGCCGTGGGCGACATCCTCGCCGCCCTGCCGCCGGACACGCTCGCGCTCATCTTCGCCGACCACGGGATGCACAGCGTCCAGGAAGAGGGCCGCCTGGGCAACCACGGCAATCTCACGGCGCGGGATATGCTTGTTCCAGTCTGGGTAGTCGAGTAGTCAAGTAGTCAGGTAGTCACATGGTCGAGTAGTCAGGTGATTGGATGTAGAAAAGAGTGCAATCGAAAATCCAAAATCGGAAATCTAAAATCAGAACAGGAGGAAGTTATGCACAAGAGACGAAACTGGAGTTGGATACTGATTGGCTTGGGGCTGGGGCTGCTGTTCGCCCTGACGGCATGTGGTGGCGCGCCGAAAGTGGAGTGGACGGTAGAAATCACCGGCGCAGTGAGCACGCCGTTGACATTGGATTACGGCACACTCGTCCAGTTAAAGCAAGTTGACCTGAAGGACATACTGATGCAGAAGTCCCTGGGCGAAAATGAGGTCGCCTCGTGGAGCGGACCGGCGCTCGATGAAATCTTCAAAAAAGCGGGCGTGAGCACCTATAGCTCGGTAACGGCGACAGCCGCCGATGGCTACACGGTCGAGATCAGCCACGACGAACTGCAAGGGGCGATTATCGCCCTCAAAAAAGACGGCACGTGGATCACCAAAGCCGAGCCGGACAAAGGGCCGATTCGCCTCGTCTGCCCGGAAACCCCGGCCAACCGGTGGGTGTTCCAGATTCAGAAGATTCAGGTTAATCCGTGAAACGTGAGGCGTAAAACGTAAAACGTGAAACGTAAAACGTAATTCGTAATTCACTCAGGAGGATGGGTCAAATGAAGAAAAGTCTTATGGTAGTGGCGTTGGTGTTGATGATGGTTTTGGCGGCATGCGGTGGGAAAGCTGCGACGGGCGGCGTGCCGGCGGATGCAGCGTTGAAGATCACGGGCAATGTGAACGGCGAAGTCGGCTGGAGCGAGAAGGATATACGCGCGATGAAGACCGCACAGGCGGAATTCACCAACAAAGACGGCGTCACCAACACCTATACGGGCGTGCCGCTCAACGACTTGCTCGACAAGGCCGGCGTCAAGAGCGGAGCCACAGCGCTCGTTTTCGTCGCCGATGACGGCTTTACGTCGGAGGTAGACCTGGCCGAAGTCAAAGCCTGCACGAACTGCATCGTGGGGTTCCGCGACGAAGGCGGATTCGTTATGGTTATGCCCGGCTTTAGCAACAAGGCGCAGGTGAGGGGTGTGATCGAGATTCAGGTAAAGTAAGGCTTGCCGGTCACGAATCTAACTCGAATCTAAAACGAATAAACGAATGGACCGGTCGGCCCATTCGTTTATTCGTTTCCTCATTCGTAGTTAGCCTATTCTAACGCCAACCAGTGATAACCGTAAGGTGCTATCGTAAAAGTGTATGGCGTCCCGCCAATCGAGTCCCATACAGCATCGGTCAACAAATCGCGCGGAACTTTGCCCCTGTAGGCGCGCAAATCGACGGTGACATGTTGCGATTTGGCAGACAGGTTGTTGAAGACCAGGATCGTCTCCACCCCATCGCTGCGAACATAGGCCAGGATTGTCGAATTGTACGGTTCCAGGAAGCTCAGCGTCCCCCGGCCAAAAACAGGATGCTGCTTGCGGATGCGCAGCACCCGCTGCATCCAATGCCACAGCGAGCCATCCTCTGCCCGTTGCGCAGCGACGTTGACCTGCCGGTAGCCGAACACCGCATCATCGATGACCGGCGCATAGAGCCGCTCGGCAGGCGCGTCCGAGAACCCGGCGTTTAGCCCGGCGTCCCACTGCATCGGCGTGCGCACGCCGTCGCGGTCGTTCAGCCAGATGTTGTCGCCCATGCCGATTTCGTCGCCGTAGTAGATGAAGGGCGAGCCGATGAGCGTGAGCAGCATCGAGTTGGCGACTTCGATACGGCGACGGTCGTTAGCCAGCAGGGGCGCGAGCCGCCGTCGGATGCCCAGGTTCAGCCGCATACGCGGTTCAGGCGCGTAGAAGTCCCACATAAATGTCCGGTCCTCCGGCGTGACCATCTCCAATGTCAATTCGTCATGGCAGCGCAGGAACGTCCCCCACTGGCACGAGGCGGGCAAGTCCGGCGTGCGCGCCATAATCGCCAGAATCGGTTTGCGGTCGGCCTTCGCCAGCGCCATGAAAATGCGCGGCATCAGCGGGAAGTGATAGTTCATGTGCATCTCGTCGCCGTTGCC
>JAIOAS010000183.1:4476-10366 GCA_019873725.1 Chloroflexota bacterium
GGTGTAATCGGCCACGTCGTAGCCATCATCGCGCAGCGGCGAGGGGAAAATCGGCAACATCCAGATCGCATCCACGCCCAGGTCGCGCAGATAATCCAGTTTGCCGATCAGCCCGCGCAGGTCGCCGATGCCGTCAGCATTGCTGTCGGCGAAAGCCTTCACCGAAACTTCGTAGAAAATGGCGTCTTTGTACCAATCCAACATCGTCAACCTCCGGTAGTCTTTCGTCTTTAGTCGTTAGTCGGGTAGTCGTTAGTCGGGTAGTCTTTGGCCAGGCGCGCGTAGATAGCGGCGCGATTCAGGCCAGAGGGTAGCGGGCCGACGCGCCTGAGCTTCATCCCCACCACCTCGCGGGCAAAGCGGGCGCACAATTCCAGGGGATGCCTGTCGAGCAGCGCGGCGAGGAATCCCGCCCAGAACGCATCCCCGGCGCCGGTTGCATCGACCACCGTTACCGGCTGCGCGGGAATAGCCGTGATCTGCCCCGCGTCGGAAAGCAGCACCCCCTCCTGCCCCATGGTGAAGACCACGACCTGGGGACCGAATTCGTGGTAACGCGCGATGTAGTCTTCCGGTGACACATCATCCGCAAAGAAGCGCCGCGCGTCATCCAACGAGGGCTTCACAATCGTCACTTTTCGTAGCAAGCGTGACAACACCTCGCGGGCTTCGGCGTGATTGGGCCAGATGCGGCGGCTGTAGTTGGGATCGAAAGAGATGATGCGCCCGGCTTCATTGGCGATATCGAAAGCGCGCATCACCGCCGAGCGCGAAGGCTCACGCGAGATCGGCCACATTGAGGCGTGGACGACACGTGCACGGCGGATCACATCCGCGTCGATTTCCTCCGGCGTCAGGCGGAAGTCGCCATCGCGGAATGCCTCGAAATCAGGCGTCCCGGCGGTCTTGGTCACGAAGATCACACTGGTACGCACGAGCGGGTCCTGCACAATGTAGTCGGTGATGACACCCGCGGCCCGCAATTCCACCGCGATGAACGCGCCGAACGCGCCACTGCCCGTCTTGCCGATGAACGCCGCGCGCCCGCCCAGCTTCGCCAGGTTGACACACAGATTAGCGGGTGAGCCACCTTGATACTTTTGGAACACCCGCGCATCGAACAACGAATCCGCCGGTTCAACGGAGATGAAATCAATCAGCGCCTCGCCTAGCGCAATCAGATCGATGTCGCCTGTGGGGATATGCACGATAGCCTCCTCTCAAAATAAACCGCTAATCCCGCAAATCTACGCGAATCTTTCTTGAAAATTAGCGAAAATTCGCGTGATTCGCGGTTAGAATTTTGCGCCTCGTTGGTGTGGTTTCCCACATGGAGAGTCCTGCGAAAATAGTCGCGTAGTCGTTAGTCTGGTAGTCAGATTGTCATTTCTGGAAGTAAAGCATCGCCAGGTCACCAACAGAAATAGCATCCTCGGTCTGACCGCTCTGGAAGTAGCGAGGTAGCGGCAAATCGACCACCCCGGCGCGCCCGTGGTCTGGATCGCGCAACACGCGCTCGATCTGCGCGAGGTAGCCCTGCGCGGTGCGCTCCCAGGTGTAACGATCCAGCACACGCTGCCGCCCACGCCGGGCGTACTCGGCTACAGTCTCCGGCGAGGCCAGAACGCGGGCCAATCCACGCGCGATGTCGGCAGGGTCGCCGGGATCGACTAACACGCCGTACTCGGTCTGCCCGTCCCGCAGGCTCTCGCTCGGGCCGCCGTTTTGCGTCACCACCAGGGCCAGGCCGGCAGCAGCCGCTTCGAGCGGAGCCAGCCCAAAGGGTTCGTAGAGCGCGGTGAGGGCGAACACCGAGCCGCGCTGCGCCAGGAAACGATAAGCCGCCGCCAGCGCCGGCTGTCCGCCCACGGCGAAGGCGCTCACTTTGCCCCACAGGTTGGCCTGTTCCACCACGGCGCGCAAGTCCGCGAGCACCGCACGTTCGGCGGCGCTGGCATTGCCATCGTCGCGCAACGGGTCAGGCAACGCGCCGGTGAAAAATACGAGGTTGGCTTTGGCCTGCAATTCGGGAGACTGCGCATAGGCTTGCAGCAGACCCAGATGATTCTTCTTCGGATCCAGGCGGCTGGAAGCGATGATGGCCGGTAAGTCGCGGCGTCCCTCGGCAATGTCGCGCGCCAGCATCGCGCGGACGTGCGCTTGTGTCGCAGCCTCGTTGTCCGCGCGCGCGTCCACGTCGAAGATCGCCAGGTTCACGCCCGGCGGGATGACGGCAAAGCGGCGGTCGTCGTGAACATCCACTGCGCCGCGATAGGCGGGGTGCGCGTATTGCTCCAGCCGCTCTTGCACGGTGCTGGTGATGTTGACGGCAGAGCGGTTCATGCTCAGGCGTTCAGCGAAGAGCCGCTCGGCGAAATGATATTGGTCGTTAAGGTCGGCTAAGGTCCCCGGCGTGGGGTGCATCTTGTCCAACTTTTGCGCGCCCAGGGAATGAGCGGTGAAAGTGAAAGGGATGCCGGTTTCGGCAGACAGCAACACCGCCGCCAGTCCGCCATCGCCATAATGCGCCGTGAACGCATCCGGCAAGCGACCTTCAGCACGATAGAAGGCCAGAATGTTGGGTACCCAGTCTCGCACGAGATGCGGCCAGAGCAATTCCTTGCGCAGGAAATCCGGCGGTCCGGCGGGCAGACGCACGATGCGCACATTGGGCGCGCCGGGATAGGCATCGAACGTCCCGGCAAATTCAGGCCAGGCCGGATCGACGATCTGGCGCGTGAGAATATCCACCCGGCAGCCCAGATCGGCCATCGCCAGGGCGACCTGCTTGACGTAGACCAACTGCCCGCCGAAATCGGGGTGCTCGGTCCAATAACGGTCAGCCGGGTCGAAATTCCCTTGAGGGTTCAGAAAGGCAATGTGCACACGACCTCCTATGAAAATAGTCTGATAGTCGTCAGTCGAATAGTCCTGCCCCCATTTTCACTATCGGGGCTGTACCGCGGGTTCGGTTGCACTCCTAAAAAAACCTGGCGAAGGTTCAGGCGAACTAAAGGTTCGCCCACCTTCGCCAGGATTCCTAGACCTGTCCGATCGCCCACTCCAACGCTTCTTGCAGCATCGACTGGGGCGGTTGCGCAATGAATTCCGTGGCGATGAGGTGCTCGATCATCGCCCGTGCCTGCCGGATGTCGTGAGCGGCCTGGGCGAACGCCTCTTCGCGGGTGAGCGAAACGCGCGCCAGGCCTTCAGCGACAGCTTGCAGCGCCACGTCGGCGGCTTCGTGCGGGAAGACGTCAGGTTCGTCCATGCGGGCAGTGATGTTCTCAGGATCAATGCCGCGTTGTTCCGCAAAGGTTGCCAGCGAACGAGCGGCAGCAATCGTCATCCCATCGGAAATGCCGCGAGCGCGCACAAGCAACGCGCCTTTGAGAATGCCGGGAAAGCCGAGGGAGTTGTTGACCTGATTGGGGAAGTCGCCGCGCCCGGTGGCGACGATGTAGGCCCCAGCCTCTTTCGCCGCGTAGGGGTAAATCTCCGGGACGGGATTGGCGCAGGCGAAGACGATAGACTTGGGCGCCATCAGCCGCACCGATTCCGGCTTGACGACCCCGGGGCCGGGCGTAGAAGCGGCAATCAGCACGTCCGCGCCCTTCATCGCCTCGTCGAAATCGGCAATCAGGCGCGGGTTGGTCTGCTCGCAGATTTCCCACTTGCGGTAGAAGCGCGTGTCGGCCTGGATGTCCTTGCGGTCGCGGTGCAGGCCGCCGCGCGAGTCGAAGACGACGATGTTGGCGGGATTTCCGCCCGCCTCGATGATGATGCGCACAATGGTCGTGTTCGACGCGCCCGCGCCGAGGAACACCATCTTCGCCTCGCCAATCGGCTTCTCCACCAGCTTCAGCGCGTTGATCAGCCCCGCCAGTGTGACACACGCCGTCCCTTGCGCGTCGTCATGCCACACAGGGATATCGCACTCGGCGCGCAGCGTATCGAGCACCTTGAAGCAGTTCGGCTGTGAGATGTCCTCCAGGTTGATCGCGCCAAAGCTCGGCTGCACCATCTTCACGAAGTCAATGATTTTGTCGGCGGAATGATGCCCCTGCGCGTCGCGGCTATCAATGCACAGCGCGGTCGCGTCAATGCCGCCGAGGTACTTCATCAGGAACGACTTGCCCTCCATCACGCCCAAGCCGCCGGGCGGCGTGCAATCGCCGTCGCCGAGCACGCGCGTGGAGTCGCTCACCACGGCGACGTAATTGCCCCGGTTCGACAGCTCGTAAGAGGCATCGTTGTCGGCGCGGATCGTCGTCGAAATCTGCGAGACGCCCGGTGTGTACCAGACGTTGAACCAATTGAAGCCGAACACGCCGGCTTTGGGCACGGTCTGCATCTTGCCGCGGTAGAAGCGATGCGCCTGTTCCGCCAGCCGTTTAAGGAACAGCGTCTTCGCCCGCGCGATTTTCTCTTCGGTCAGTTGGCCGGAGAGGATGTCGTCCAGGTTATCCAGTGTCAGATGTAATTCGGTCATTATAACCCCCGATTCAATAGATAAACCTTACTCTCTCAACACTTCAGCCAACAAACGATGACAAAGTGTTGGACTGATCCAAATATCATCACGATTCACGATCTGTTCAAAATTGAACTGTAATTCATCAGCCGTCAAGAAACCCCGATAGTAAGCTTCAATGAATACGCCTAAAGTACCTCGGACCACTATGCCACGTTCACGCGCTGCTGCCCGCCCCCGCTCTTCATCTATCAGCAATAAAGCCCGATGTAGTAGAGCCAAAGCCACACTTTCTTGTTCACCACGATCCAAAAACAGCGCAGCTATATCTGCCGGCACATCCACAATGGTCGGGGACCACTTCGCCTCGGCAAGAAACAGCTTCAGGACATGTGCATCAGTATATCCCTGGCGCAAACCCGCCACAACAGTTTCCTTGTAGACGGTTTGAGAAAAATAAACATGCCCATAGAGCCGTTTAAGCAAATGCAACTGGTTGAGCTTCGCCAAGGCCAATAGTGGTCCGGCATTGCTAACCACCAGTTGCGTCATCGTCCCAACTCCTCGAGTACAGTTTCTTCCGAAAAATCTGGCTGAATTCCTTGGCGACGCGCAGCCTCAATCAACTGCGACTTTGGAACACCGACTCTCTCAGCTAAATATCCCAGAGACCCTGCGCCATCACGATACAGAGCAAGGGCACGCTGTATGCGATACTGTGTTAAGCCAAGTTTGAAGATCTGCCGCAATGTCAAAAACTCTTCTGGAATGTCCTCAAGCCATTCTTTTGGGACTTGAATTACAACCGATTGCTCCATAGTTTCCTCCTGATAAAAACACATCGTCACACTAACGAAGCGCCTTACTGAAGTATATACTGACAAAGAAAAAAACCAAAACATCCCCGAAGATGTTCAATGCGCCGCGAAAAACCACCTTCGCTTGCCCAAAATCAAAAATGGGTGTATCACAAAGCCGGTATGGTTTCTGAACAACGAAAGGAGAGAACCATGGAAACCAAAACATTAGTCAACCTCAACACCGCGGGGGTGGATGAGCTTGTCCAGGTGCCGGGTATTGGCCCTGTGCTGGCAGAACGCATTGTGGCAACGCGCCCCTTTTCATCGTTCGATGATGTGTGCCGCGTGCCGGGGATCGGGCCGACGATGCTGGACAGAATCGCACCGTATGCCATAGTTGGAGAAGTGCTCGGGGAAGAAGCGAGTCCGGCGAGCAGTGAAGGGGGCGTGGAGAGGCTGGGCTTCGTGGACATCGCACCCGTAGAAGGCGAAGAGGAACAGCGCGTTGCCGAGATCCCGGCTGACCTGATCCCCCTCCCGCCGCTGCCGGTCGTGCCGCCGTGGAACGAGGAAGAGGCGCAAGCCTGGGTCGGTGGCGAGACTGCATCCGGCGACT